>JBFMDH010000031.1 GCA_040754075.1 Acidobacteriota bacterium | reverse complement strand
GTTGCGCTGTGCGGCATTGAACCGGATGACCCATCTGGGAATGCCCGACAGCTATGCCGTATGAAGCGTTTTCTAGTATAACCTTGTGGAAGATTGTTTCCATTTTTATTTATGCAACAAAGCCGTTCGGGACTAAATCAGTCATATATGGCGGACGGAATTTCCAACCGCGAGATTGCCGTCAAAAAAATACTGAATGAGTCATTGGAATTTGAATCGGGGACTGATTTTGGATACAGCAATGAAAATTTTGAGTTGTTGGCGGCAATTATCGAAGTTGTCTCAACAATGGTTCGGACACTTTTTGAAATAGGAAGCTCACAAGTTGTTGAATCTGCAAAGTAGGGTTGAATTACCTTAAAGTTAGGTGGCAGGCTAACTTTGAGAATATTCTATTAGGCAATTCCAAGTCGTTGATTCCATTGACCTGTAACGGTTACATAATCGCTTAAAACCTGTCCGAAGTATTGCTCAAAAAAGTCTTATGAAGAATTTATCCGTGCGGAAATTCTTCGACCTGCCGGAATGAAGAACACTTATTTTTGGGGTGAGATTGACGATTTGAATGCAAGAAAAGTTGGGCAAAAGCTCGATAATCTTTCTGTTCAATCCAGAGGGCGAAATTGGGGCCACATCGGTTCCGGCGGAATCTATTCAACTTCGGCTGATTTATTCAAACTTTATCTGGCAATCAAATCCAATAAATTGCTGAGTGCTGAGACGACCAAATTGTTTTTTTTAAGTCATCGAAAATCATCAAGCGGAATCGGCATCGGTTATGGCTGGTTTATTAGCCAAACCATCCGAAACACAACAGAATATTGGACACGAGGCAACGAAGATTGGGGACATAACGCGGTTTTAAGATGGTTTCCCGATGAAAATATTGTCGTCATTGTTTGTTCAAATGCCGGTGAAAAATTAGAAAAGACAACCGCCAACCGAGTTATCAGCGACGAAATTATCAAAACAATTTTCGATAAAGGATTCTAATTTTTTAATCTTCCCGAAATTTATTCCTAACGAGTGATATATGCCAAGATATTTAATATTTTTATTTGCAATTTTCTTAACAGTTTCAACCGATTTAGTTGCCCAAAACTCGCTTTGGGGAAATCTTGAAAAAGGTAAATATGAAGTCGGTTTGAGACTAAAAACTATAAAAGATTCGGAAGGGCGTCCGATTGAGATTTTTCTCTGGTATCCAGCGAAAAATTCTAAAAACGTAAAATCAATGACCTTTGTCGAATATTACAAACTGTCTGAAAAAAATCTGAAAGATGTCCAATTGAGCGAAAGTTTAGCACAAGACATAACAGGCGATAGCAAAGGAATTGATAAAGATACTACTGACAAAATCTTAAATTCAAAAATGAAAGCAAGTCGCGAAACGCCAATGATTAAGGGGAAATTTCCGCTGATTTTGTGGAGTTCGCGGCATTCAACCGTCGTTTCACAATCGGTTTTGTCTGAATATTTGGCAAGCTATGGTTTCATCGTCGCTTTTGCTCAATATGCCGGCGAACCTTTACCGTTTCCTTTTCAAATCAACGAGCCTGAGAAAAAATTGGAAGTTTTGGAAACTCACGTAAAGGGTTTGGAGTCTGCTTTATCGAATTTGCGATTGATGAAAAATGGGGATGCCGAAAAAATCGCAGTAATTTCGTGGAGTTACGGCGGCGAGTCTGCTCTCAAATTGCAAATGCGGCAATCGGATATTGATCTAGTTATCGGTTTAAGCTCGATTCGTTTCGACCGCGGGCCATACCAAGGTAGATTTATGCTTGAAGCGAAGAAGTTAAATATTCCCTACGTCTTACTTTGGGAAACAATCGGGACAAACGGACAACCCGAACCGATTCCTTTGATTTTTAATGAATTGCCGAAGGAATCTTATTATTTGGAATTCAAAGAGTTACGACACGGTAACTTTAATGTTTTGGAAGGCTTTATTCCAAGCCTGTTCGGGATAAAAAAAGTTCAGCCGTGGTCAAAAAATGATGGTTTTGCTCAAATAGGTTATGAAACGATTTGCCGGTATTCGCTTTCTTATCTGGATTATTTTTTGAAAGGCAAGAAAATGAGTAACTCATTACTTGAAAAAGGTTTGCCAAATGGCTTTGTAAAAACTAATAAATTTGGAAAATAAAACCTCCGTTAATTATTTCGGTAAGTTTGCAGTCCTTGTATTAAAAAACATTCTGGCAATTTATTTTGGTTTGGCGAAATGCCAATGGAGACACGGACAGCGTACTTGGATGTTAATCGAAAGAGCGGTTGGCTACAAAAGCCACTTTCTCTCAATTGAGGGAGCCAATTTCGGTCGTTGAAAAAGACTCTTTGCCTGGCTTTGAAAATCCCGTAATTTTTTGCGTATCATGCTCCATACCAACTATGAAGCCATTCGACTTTCAAAAACACACCCGCATCATATTCGGCGAAGGAAGGTTTAAAGAGTTAGGCGAGATTGCCTTGAAACTGGGTTTTCGTCGCACCTTGATTGTTGCAGATATTGGTCTCTTTGAATGCGGCTATGTCGAACAGGCAACCAAATCTTTACAACAATCGGGCATCACGGTTTTCAATTTTCATGAATTTGAAGCCAATCCCGACACGCGAATGATTGAACGCGGGCGCATGTATGCCGCATCGCTCGACATCGATTCGCTTGTCGGACTTGGCGGCGGAAGTTCTATGGATTGCACCAAGGGCATCAATTTTCTGCTCACCAATGGCGGCGCGATGCGCGATTACTGGGGCTATGGTAAAGCGACAAAACCGATGTTGCCGATGATTGGCATTCCGACTACCGCAGGCACAGGCAGTGAAGCGCAATGCTACGCCTTGATTTCCGATGCCGAGACTCATGTGAAGATGGCTTGCGGCGACCCCAAAGCGGCATTTAAAGTTGCGATACTCGACCCGCGCCTTACCGTCTCGCAACCTGCAAAAGTGACCGCCACCGCAGGCTTTGATGCCATCTCGCACGCCGTTGAATCTTATGTGACCACCAAACGCAATCCGCTTTCGGAAATGTTTTCACGCGAAGCCTGGCGACTGTTGGAAGCCAATTTCGAGCGAGTCCTCGGCGACCCAACCAACATCGAAGCGCGTGGCGCGATGCAACTTGGCGCTTACTTTGCCGGGGTAGCGATTGAAAATTCCATGCTTGGCGCAACCCACGCCTGCGCCAATCCCTTAACCGCGCACTACAACACCCCGCACGGCGATGCGATTGCCTTAATGTTGCCGCACGTCGTGCGCTGGAATGGCGCAGTAGTCGCGGCGCGCTACGAAGAACTCGCGCAAGTTGCTAAACTTAAATTTCAGGAAAACCCGGTCGAAGCCTTAGCCCTGCGACTTGAAAGCTTAATTAAAGCAGGCAATTTACCCAGAGGCTTGGCAAGCGCAGGAATCAACATTGATGATTTAGAGATTCTTGCCAAAGACGCGGCGACCCAGTGGACAGGCACCTTCAATCCGCGTCCGTTTGGCGAAATCGAAGCTTTGGAGGTTTACCAGTGCGCGTATTAATAAATCAACAGGCAAAAGGCAAAAAGCAAAAGGCAAAAATATTTACTGCCAAATTTGCATTACCTGGGTCGCTTTCGCGTGTTGTGAAGGCGATGGTATCACAATTAAACCCGCCTTTGTTTATGGGAGAAAAACTTCCTAATCAAAGAGCAAAGCGAATTTTCAGATGGGCATTACCAACAAAAGCATTGGTACTTTTGCCTTTTGCCTTTTGCCTTTTGCCTTTTGTCTTCAACGCAACGCCTTTTGCCTTTTCTCAGAAATACACCTTCGCGGGCGAATGGGGGCAGTTTCGCGGCAATTTGCAAAACACCGCGATTTCACTTTCCAGTGTGCCGCGCGATTTAAAGGTTCTATGGACCTATGACGCGGGCGAATCTATCGAATCGTCTGCGGCAATCAAAGATGGCGTGGTTTATGTCGGCTCGCATAAAGGCGAATTGATTGCGCTTGATTTAAACAGCGGCGCAGTACATTGGAAATATTCGACGGGCGATATTGAAACTTCTTCACCGGCGGTCGCGAGTGGCATCGTTTATATCGGCGATATGACGGGGGTTTTTCATGCCGTCAATGCGAGTAACGGGCAAAGGCTGTGGACTTACAAGACCAATGCCGAAATCAAATCTTCGCCGGTCATTGTTGATGATAAAGTGCTGATTGGTTCGTATGATGAAAACCTTTACTGTTTCAATGCGCGAAGCGGCAAATTGCTGTGGCAGGCGAAAACCAGCGGCTATGTGCACTGCACCCCCGCAGTCGTTGGCGGCATTGCTTATGTTGCCGGTTGCGATGAAATTTTTCGCGCCATTCGCGTATCGGATGGCAAAGAGCTTTATCAAATTCCCGCAGGCGCATATGTCGGCGCATCGCCGGTGATACTTGATGGTTTCGCTTATTTCGGCAACTTCAACAATGAAGTGATTGGTATGAATTTGACCACCAAACGCATTGCCTGGCGTTATTCGCATCCGCAAAGACAGTTTCCCTTTTATGCTTCGGCGGGCGTAGTTGACGGGCGTGTAGTGGTTGGCGGGCGCGACAAAATGGTTCATTGTTTGAACGCCCGCACCGGCAAAGCCTTGTGGACATTTACCACCAGAGCGCGTGTGGAATCATCGCCGACGCTTGCCGATGGTCGGGTGTTTGTCGGTTCAAACGATGGACGATTTTATGTATTGGATTTTCAAACCGGCGCAAAGGTTTGGGAGTATAACGCCGGTGCGCCGATTTCCGCATCGGCAGCCATCGCATCGGGCAAAATCATCGTTGGTTCACAAGACGGCAAACTCTATTGTTTCGGATGATGTGAAGTCAGTACATTTAGCAACCCTTCAGTTGAGCAAGCGGGCTGAGACCGCGCATCGGTTGATAAATCGCTATAGGTTGAATAAAAAAAGCCGAAGCCTTCACGAGCTTCGGCTTTTTTATTTGAATTGTTCACGAGCAAGGCGCGGTCTCAGCCCGCTTGCTCAACTTCAATTTTGTAAGGTTTTTAGAAAGAGAAACGGAAACCGAATTGCGCCTGGAACGGAATGCCAAGCGGTTCGGAAAATCCTGTCGCTCCGTAAAAGTTAATCGGTCGTTTGAAGTCGGGCGTGCCAACAACCTGTTGATACGCGGCTCCAAAATTTGCCGTGTTGAACAGATTGAACGCCTCAAAGAACAATCCCACTTTGAAACGGTCATTGCGGAAATTGAAATTTTTGGCGACCCGCAGATTGACTTGCGAGAATATATCGCCGCGTTCGCTGTTGGGCGGTAAATGATTCTGGTCATTGCCATCGCGAGTTTCCGTATCGTTGAAGATACCGTCTTTATTGATGTCATCAGCGCCTTCGGGGAAGATGCTGTACGGACGCGCTGAGGCAAATTGCAGGATGGGCGATAATTGAATGCCCCAAGGCAAATCAAAAATTCCCGATACCACAAAGCGATGACGTTCATCCGAACTTGTGGGACCGAAATCTGCCGCCGCATCAAATTTGTTGAACGGATTTTGCGGCGCTTGTCCGAAATCGCCTGACAGACCAAACCAGGTCACAGCTTTCGACAAGGTGTAATGGGTGTTCAATTGAAAACGATTGCTGTAGCGTTTGCGCAGCGACACCGTGAACGCATCGTAACGCGAGCGCCCATCGGATTGCGCCACAGTGATTCTTGAAAAGGGATTGGGAATGCCGAATTCCTGCGTGAGTTCGGCGGCGTGGGCTGCGAAAGCATCAGCCAGGAGTCTTGGCGGCGTCGGGCTGTTGCGGTCTGCGCCGATGAGCGGCCCGATGCGCGGATTGATGTCTAAACCGGTGAACTCATGGAGTCCGAGAATGTGTATGTAATCGAATTCCAAAGCCATGTTTCGACCGATTTCCTGCGCGAAACCGATGTTGGTTTGCTGGCTGTATGGCGATTCAAAATTCGGGTCGATCAACCGCCCGCGAATCGGAATGAGCGGATTGGTAAACGGTCGCGGAATCGTTGGAACCGGCGATGATAAACTCAGTCCATCATCGTCATTGACCAGTTGCCCGTAAATTTCATCGTGCGCCTGTTGCACCGCAAAGGTGACGACGTTTTGGAATGACTGGTCATAGTAAAGTCCATAACCGCCGCGCACCACCGAACGCCCGTCGCCGAATACGTCATAGGCAAACCCCAGACGCGGTGAAAAATTATTCGTGTCGTTTTGCGCGATGCGTTGTCCGTATGGACTTCCGATAATCTGCAAAGCCCGGACGGCGCGATTTCTCTCCTGACGCTTGGCATCAACGAAACCCAGGTCAACGTCATAACGCACACCAAGGTTGAGTGTGAGTCTGCGTGAGACGCGCCAGTCATCCTGGGCGTACCCGGAAAATTGATGCGAGTTATCTAAGAAAGCTGTGCTGGGGTCGCCGCCCGCCAGCACGATTTGAATGACGCTTCCGGGGGTGTTCAGCCCCTGCGGATAAGTCGCCGTATCGGTCAAAATATTTCGTATGGTGTCACCGAAAAGATAATTGGGGGTGGATACGAAATTGAAGAAGCCGCCGATTTCGGGAATGAACACATAATCGCCGCCGAATTTCAGCGCGTGATTGCCGACATTCCAACTGAGGTCATCGCGGAATTGATGTTTGCGTTGCGTAGTTTGTTGCGGCACATTGGCATTGCGCCCGACAACGATGCCATCTGCGAATGCCAGATTCGGCAAATCCGAGGTTGCGAGAATGCGGTTGTTGAAGGTTGACCATTGATAGAGGAATTGATTGACGGTTCTGGAATTGGCTGTCCACGTCCATGAACCGAGAAGACTATGCAGGTCATTCAACTGTCTATCGCCTCCGCTCAAATCGGTTTGCACGATTAAAAAGCCCGCCTGGTCATTTAAGGCTTCATTGTTTTGTTGCGCATAACGCAACGAGAAGGCGTGATTATCTTGCGGATGCCAATCGCCTTTCAGGGTGTATTGCGTATCATCGAAGGGTTGCGGGAAAAATCGGTCAACGTTGTAACCGAGCGGCGCGAGCAATTGAATTTGACTCACAGTATCGGTCGGGACAATGGACGTCGCGCGCTCGCGTGTATGTTCAACGGTGCCAAACCAGAAGAGCTTGTCTTTAATCGCCGGACCGCCGAGTGAGCCACCGAATTGTTGGCGACTGAAGGCGGGTTTAACGACATCGTTGGGGTCGGAAAAAATAATCGGATTGGCTTTGGCTAAAATTTTCGGCGCGCTGGCGTTGAATGTATCATCGCGGAAAAATCCGAACAGCGAACCGTGCAGGTCATTGCTTCCGCTTTTGTTGATAACCGAAAGCAAAGCGCCGCCCGACCGCCCATTGGCTGCGGAAAATCGTTGGGTCGAAAGGGCGAATTCCTGAATGCCTTCCATCGAATAATTCTGCAAAATGCCGCCGACGACATTGTCTTTGTTGTCACCGCCATCAATGGTGATGTTGACATTGCGACCTGTCGAACCGCCGATGGAAAAAGTTCCGGTGCGGGCTTTGGTCGGATCGAAAGACGGCGCTTGCGTAGCGCCCGGAATGAGTACCGCAAGCGAAGCGAATGAGCGACCGTTGACCGGCAGGCTCTCTAATTGTTTTTGGGTGACCACGCCGCCGACATCGGTCTTAGTCGTTTCAACAACCGGCGACGATTCACCCGTAACCGTGACCTGTTCGGCAGAGCCTGCGGGTTTGAGTGCCGGTTCGATGGTCACACGCGACAAGACATTGACGGTGACCGGTTCCTGCACATATTTGGCAAAGCCACCGGCTTCGATTTCAATGCGATATTCGCCCGGCGTCAGTTGCGTCAGTTCAAACGCGCCGGTGTCGCTGGTGGTCACCAGGCGTTCGGCATTGGTGCCTTTATTGATGGCTTTGACCGTCGCGTTTGATACGACAGCGCCGGATTGATCTTTGACAACGCCTGTCACAACGCCGGTGTTTGCGGTCTGCGCAACGAGCGCGACGGGCGTCGAAATCAGTAGGGTCAATAGAGTCAGTAGGGATGTGATGGTTTGTTTAAATCTGTTCTGTTTCATTTTAACCTCCATACCAGTGGCTTTCATAAGCACACGGGTTTCCATTGTGGCTGATTACGCAGGCTGGGAAGCCATAATCAAGAAGGAATCTAATGGACAAATAATTCGGACAACGGCATCAGACAAACGCTTTGCCGCGCCTTTGCCCTTTGGGGTTTAGCAGCAGGAATTTTCAGGATGGAATTAGCACGGGGTATTTAAAACTTCTCACCCTCGCCTAATGCTAAACATAGCTGAGAACACTGGGTGATTGAAAATTTAGCAAGCGTTATTCCAAGCGGATTTCAAGTCGCGCCAAAGCGCGATAAAGGATTGATAGCGCACGGGTAAAATAAAAATACTGAGAACCAGGAAAAATTCTACCTGGCAATGAAAATACTAGATTCTGAATTTCTTTCCGAATTTATGGAAAACGCCCGTTTTTTCGCCATAAAACCGCAACATCTTTTTGCAACGGCTTAAAAAGTTTTACATTGTTGAAACCTTTATTGATTCAATATATTGAACACTTATCCAATATATTGAATTTGATAACAAGTGGTTAATCGACGGTTTTTAGATAAACATCAGGGCGGTGAATTTCCATCAGGCGCTCAGGATGGGCTGGCGTTGCAAATCCGAATTTACCGTAGAGCGCGTGCGCGTCGCGGGTCGCAAGCGTCCAACGCCTTAACCCTTGCAGGTCAGGTTAGAAACTGAAACGGATACCGAACTGTCCCTGAAACGGAATGCCGATGGGTTCGGAAAATCCCGTCGCGCCAAAGAAATTTGTCGGCTTCTTGAAGTTCGGACTGCCAACCGTGCCATCGAATGAGTTCCCGAAGTTCGCGGTGTTGAAGATATTGAACCCTTCAAAGAACAGCGACAGTTTCAGGTTCTCTGTGAATTTATGGTTCCAACCGACTCGCACATTCACCTGCGAGAATTTGTCGCCGCGTTCGGTGCCCGGCGGCAGTTTATTCAGGCACTTTTGTTTATCAAACCTCATTTCGAGAGATTTTACGCTAGGTTATAGGGAGCGTTTTTTGTTAAAATAACCGCATCTTTGATTCGTAAAATTCCGATGCCTCACTCACTTTAGGAGGAAATTCATGAGTAAAACTATTTTACTGATATTGGTTTTGCTGCTTGTTTTATTGCCGCTCAAATCGACCGCGCAAACCGGCAACACGATTGCCGGATTTATCATGGATAGTTCGCGTCGCCCGGTAGCCGATATTTATGTCGAGTTACTTGACGATGTGGATTTGGTAATAAAAAGGAGTCGGACGACCGGGTCAGGAAGATTTGTCTTTAGCGGCTTGACGCGAGGCAATTATCAAATTCGGGTAGTTACTGCCGGAACCATCTATGCGACTCCGCCAACGGAGCGGGTTGAACTGATTGTCGTTTCGGCATCGGCAAACAGCGGACGGGCTTACGAAGAGAGAGTGCTCACCTTGCGAACGATGGATGAGGTCAAATCACCGAACAAGGTCAAACCTCCCGGAACCGTCTTTTCCCAAAACGTTCCGGCTGAAGCGCAAAAACATTATCAAGATGCCATTGAGAAACTTGATTCGTCAGGCAGCCTTGATGAGGGCATCGGCTTATTGAAAAAAGCAATTGAAATCTTTCCGCAGTTTTATTTCGCCTTAGAGCGATTGGGAGTGGAATATGCCAAACAGCGTCAATATGAACTGGCGCAGGAAACCCTGTTGAAAGCCATAAAAGTGAATCCCAAAGGCCAGCTTAGTCTGCATACGCTGGGGATTGCACAATACAATTTGAAGCAATTAAACAGCGCGGCAGAATCGCTACAACGCGCGGTTGCGTTAGCGCCGAATTCCGTAAATTCGCAATTCTGGTTTGGCATCGTGCTGTTTCGCAGCAGCAAATTCGCAGAGGCTGAAACTCCGCTTAAACGAGCTTATGAACTTGGCGGCAAACAAATTCCCGATGTCCACATGTACCTGGCGCAAATTTACAGCAATACCAAACGGTATAAGGAAGCTGCGGATGAACTGGAACTCTTTTTGAAAGAAGCGACCGATGCCAAGGATACCGATAAAATTAAGGGCTTAATCCAACAACTGCGAACCAAGGCTAATCAATAAATTGCCGATAAAACCGGTGACGTGTAATGAAAAGATGGATTGACGGATGCGTAACAACAAAAATCAAATCCGGCAAATTCATCACTCTCTACAATAACTACGGGCAGCAAATCTTATGAAGGCTCCGCTAGCCAAACTCTTTTGAATACCGGTTGATTCAATACGCAGATCGTTTTGCCTGTTGATTGCCAAAGCACCGGTCATAGCGCGCGCCTTGCGATAGAATGCTGATCGCCCCACAAGGCTTTATCACGTTATAGCGGTTTGCAAATGAGTTTACCCAGTCTCTGTTGAGCGCGCGGTCAAAGACTGCCTGTTCAACCTCAGTAAATCGTTTTGCCAACCGCTATAACCTGGCAATTTTCTGGAGCAGTTCGATATTGAGCAGATGAGAAAGTTGCCCGACATTCAATCATCAAGCGTTGCCTAACTTTCAGATTAAAAATTAAAAAGCCCATCCATTGCTGGATGGGCTTTTGAGTTATGGCAAATGACTTGCCGTTTAGAAGGTGTAGCGAACGCCGAGACGAACCGAACGCGCACCCTGGAAGGTGGTTGGCAGACCATAACTGGTTTGCTTGCGTTCAGGATTCGATGCCGCGTTCAAGTAGGTAAGGATTTGATCCCGGATACCACCGGTCAACAATTTGTTAATCGTTGTCGGTTCATCACCAAGACCCAGGTTGCCGCCCAGTGTCACAGCGCCGAAAGTTCTCTGCACTTGCAGGACGTTGCTTTCATCGAAGAGGTTGATGACGTTGAAATCAAACGCCAAGGTCGAGCTTTCTGTGAGTCTGATCTTGTGCGAAACGTTGAAGTCAGTCTGTGTGAAAGCTTCCGTTCTGCCCAAATCACCACGTCCATTGAGAATCGTCTGTGCGACGTTATAGAGGTTGACGAAAGTGGTGAGCGGGGTGCCGGATTGAGCAGTCGTAAAGAACCCGAATTCAGTGGTGTTCTTGGCGCTGCCCCACCAGTTCCAGTTGTAACCGCCAAACGCATTGAAAACATGCGGACGATCTGTCGGCAGGCGACCATCATCGGGTTCACCCGTGGTGGCAAAGCCGGCAAACGGCAGGTCGAAGAAGCGGTTGACGCCCGGTGAAGTGCGACCGAGTTCGTCAGAGCTTGCCAGTCCTGAGTAATTGCCATAGAGACGGCTCCAGGTGTAGGCAAGGTTATAGAAGAAGTGGTTCGCCAAACGACGGTCAAAGACAACTTCTACAGCGTCATAAACGCGCTTGGGTGACGCGACTTTGGCAAAGCCAAACTGATTCGCAACATCCAGGTGCAAGCCGCTGCCCGGATTTCCGATAATGTAAGCTTCACTGCCCTGAGCGTTCGGGAAGCCTGCGTCTTCAATCGCGTCCAGGACGTTCTTGTGACTGTAACGGGCTCTGACAAGCATCTTCTCGGTCAATTGATGTTCGACACCAACGGTGAATTCGCGTTGACGGAACTCTTTCAGATTGGGGTCAACCTGACCGTCGAAAATGGTCGCGTCCGGGTTGTTCGAGGCGATGCGGAAGTCAAGCTGGCATCGGGTTCTGGCACCCGGGACGTTGATCGGGCAGTTTCCGCCAAATTGATCAACCGTGCTGCCGAGGATGAGAGCTTTCGTATAGGTGTCGAAGCGCTCACCCGGGAAGATTTCAAAATAGTCGTTGCGGAAGAATTCGCCGCCGAATGAACCGCGCGGCAGTTCAAATTTCAAGCGGTCGGTGTATTCACCATAGCTGGCAAACAGTTTGGTTTTGCCATTGCCTAAGAGATCGTAAGCGCCGCCAATACGCGGCACGATCTTATCACCCCAACCGAAGTTAATCGGCGGCGCAAAACCGTTGAACGACGGCAGGTCTTCTTTTTCAAAGCGCACACCGGCGTTGATTGACAGGCGGCTGGTCGGCTGCCATTTGTCTTGCACATAAATGGACTGAGCGGTGTTGCTGGCAGTACCTTTTCTGGCAAAACGCTGCAAGAGTCCAGCGCCAATCGCTCCGGGAGATGACGGCAGGTCAACGCCGGAGACGTCGGCGATAGAGAAGCCATAGGAGAGCGAAACCACGCCGAAATCAGCGGTATTGCTGTTGTCAACGTCGTTTTCAATCTTTGAATGTCCGTAACCGCCTTTGAATTCGTGACGTCCGGCGAAACCGCTGAGCAGATAGCTGACATCGCCTTCAAAGTTGGTCTTTTTGGAAACGTCAAAGTTGTTGTGCGAGTTGCTGGTGACGTTCTGGAAACCTTGCGCGCATCCCGCCGAAGCCGGAGGTGCTTGTCCGCCGCAGATGTAGCGGGTGACGTCCGGGACTAAGTAACCGGTGGTCTTCTCGTTCAAAAATCCGCGCGAGAAACGGAAGCTGCCAACCAATTTACTGGTCGGCGTCCACACCGCATTGGTGGTGATGTTGTTGGAATTTTGACGACCGCCTTGACGTTCGGACAAACGATGTCCTCTGAGAACGCCGGTTGTGCCGCCGAAGTTTACGGATGATGGCGCGCCACCAATCGAAATCGTGCCAAACGGTAGCAATCCATCGACAACAATGGGGTTCCAGGTGTAGGTTCCGGTGACGCGGAGCGTATCCAACGCCGCCCAGTCGAGTCGCCCAAAAGCGTATTCGTTAATCTGTTTGGCGCGGTAAATTTCCGAATCCGTCTGCACTCTGGTGCGCGGGTCGGAAGAGAAGAAGTTGGTTTCGCGGGTGGTTAGAAGATATTGCGGCGTATAGCTTGCCAAAAACCACACGCGATCTTTGATGACCGGACCGCTCAGGGTTGCTGCCGGGTAGAAATTCTGGAAATTATCTTCCGGCGGGGTCAGGAATTGGTTGATCTGTACAAAGCTGGCACCAGTGCCGCTTCTGAATGCCTGTAGGAACGGACGGTTGCTGGCGGTGAGTTCATCGTTTTCAAAGTGCAAGCCGAAATTGCCATGCCAGGCATTGCTGCCGCCTTTGGTCACGACGTTAATCACGCCGCCGGTTGCGCCACCGAATTCAGCTTCAAAACCGCTGGTTTTAATCTGAATTTCCTGAACGAATTCGAGCGGCAGGTTATTGTTTTGATTGATCACGCCGGTGCGGAAATTGCTGACTTCCTGACCATCAATGATGAAGGAGTTTTCCGAACCCGAAGCGCCGTCCACTTGGAACTGACCGCTCATCGGTTCCGGGCGGGTTGCCGGTGAAAGTTTGAGAATGCTGGTAAAATTTTGTCCCTTCGGCAACGATTCAATCACTTTGCTGGTGATGTTGGTCTGCACCTTGTTGTCGGTTGGGTCAATACGCGCAATGTCGCTGCCGGTGACATTCACCTGCTCCTGCACGCCGCCCGCTTTCAAAGCGATATCAATAACCGTTGCTTTACCGAGAACAACCGTGACATCTTCTGCCTGTCCGGGCGCAAAGCTGCCGGCGCTGACGGTCACTTTATAGGTTCCCGGTGGAACCTGCGCTGCACGATAGAAGCCTTTGTCATCGGTCGTGATCGTGCGGTTGAAAGCTGCGCCTTCGACTTTTACCGTCGCTCCCGGCACAACTGCTCCACTGGTATCGGTAATCGTTCCTTCAATCGAACCCGTGGTTTCCTGTGCCATGACAGGCGCAACCGAGCCGATTGCAAGAACCAACAGCAATACGATGCTGTAGATTTTTTTCAACATAGTTTCCTCCATATTAGGGGTATTAGTATACATTTTACTATTAGCTAAATTCTTCTCTGAGTTAATGAGCCAGAGAACCAACCTAGTTTTCGAGATTTTGCCCATTAATTAAAGTGATTGGAGGCATATTCGAGCAAATAACATTCCATCACTGCGGTTTTTGGGTTCATTTGATTAAATTCTGTTTTTGTAGCATTTAAATAAAGCACAGCGGACGCCGTCGGAACCTCGCTTCAGTCAAAAAAAATGATATTTTGGATTTTACTCCAAAATTTTGAATCTCATTTCCCCTGATTACCGGTTATTTTGATTTTGGCGTGACCGGCTGAAAACCGCGAGAAATCCCATTAAAAGAGGGCTGCTCAGGTCATACGGCTTGGCTAAAGCTGATGGGCAGCCGTTTTGCCAATTCGTTCGTCAGTTTGCCAACGACCCCGTTTTGCAGCCGCTCGACGCTTTGCCAGCTTTTCACAATTGCGTGCTCGAACCATTCCATATGCAGAAACGGTTGCCAAGTCCTGATAAACCGGCAACCGTTTCTCACTCTCTCAACGATGCAATTCATTGAATGGTGTCGGATTCCGAGTCAGGCAATATCATCGGAATCGGTGAAGCATGGTGATGCACCATAAGCCATTTGCCACCACGTTGGATGAAAAGGTTGGTTGCCGCAGCCTGCACGGTATCGAAATTGGTATCCTGAAAAAGCGTAATATTTTCAATGCAGCTTACCCACGCCACTTCGCCTGAATAATGGATGGAAACCTCTGTAGGAAAGATACGCATCCTTTGTTCACCGGCAAATATTTGTTCCCAGCTATAGCGCACTTTCGCCCAACCCACCACGCGATCCCAACCCGGATGCACGCAACAGACATACTCTTCGTGCTCCCATAACCCTTCCATGCGCTCAATCATTCCCGATTCGATGGCGCGGTAAAAAGCGGTGTTGGCAAGTTTGATTTCCTCGCGGTCGTCCATACGGCGGCAAGCCTATAACGAGCGCCTTCAGATTTCAAGTTTGCATGAACATTCATCGACCTGAATCTCCCCGTAAGAGTTGTGAAGCGTGTCGTCGGGCAGTACACTTTACACTTATCTTTGAAGGAAGATTTTGACTATGAGTAAACCAAGCCCACAGACCGATATTGAACAATTAATTGCCGATGAATTCGGCGTCAATGCAGATTATGTCATCAGTTTATTGCAGCAGTTTAAACAAAATCCATTATCCATAGGCGACGAATGGCAAGGTTATTTTCAAGAGCTTGCCGCCAATCGTACTTTCGCCGAGCCGCAGTTCAGCGCACCGATTGAACCAGCTAAACCCTCACCTCAAACCGGCGATGTCCAAACTGAACCCGAAAGAGCCTGGGGCAGCGTCGCAAGCGAACCCGCTAAACCGCAAGCGCCGGTTGAATCCCCAGCGCCTGCCACGGCGCAAACGACAACCGCGCCAACCTCTGCGCCACAACCTCTAGCGCCGGTTGAGCAACCCGTTGTCGCGCCCGCGCCAGTGCCAACACCGACCGCTCAGCCAACAACGGTCAGCGAGCCAATCGAACGCTTGCCGATACGCGGTCCCGCTTATCGCATCGCCGAAAATATGGAAGCGAGTTTGCAGGTGCCGACCGCAACTTCGTTTCGTGAAATTCCGGTTAAATTACTTGATGAAAATCGCCGTCTTATCAACCAATTCCTCAAAGCCAGCGGGCGCAAAGTCTCTTTCACCCACATCGTGGCTTATGCGATTTTGAAAGCCCTGGAAAAATTCCCGCAACTAAACGACGCTTACTTTGAAGACGAATCGGGTGCCTTTCGCTTGCGCAACCAAGACGTCAACATCGGTGTTGCCGTCGATGTCACCAAAAAAGATGGTTCGCGCACCTTGCTGGTTCCCAACATCAAAGGCGCAAATCGCCTGAATTTTTCGCAACTGCTCGGCGCTTATGATGACATCGTGCGCCGCGCGCGGGATAACAAATTGCAGGTCGCCGATTTTCAAGGCACCACCATCAGCCTTACCAATCCCGGAACCATTGGCACGACAGCTTCAAACCCGCGACTGATGAAAGGTCAAGGCGCAATCATCGCTACGGGTTCAATCGAATACCCGCCGCAATTTCAGGCGATGTCGCAAGAAGCTTTATCGCATCTCGGCATCAGCAAAGTGATGACCACGACTTCAACCTATGACCATCGCATTATTCAAGGCGCGGAGTCGGGCGCTTTCCTGGCGCTCATTGATGAAATGCTGCGCGGCAAGCATGAATTTTACGAAGGCATCTTTGTTGATTTGGGAATTCCCTTCCGTCCCTATCGCTGGGCGATTGACATCAATCCGGCAATCATCGGCGAAGAGTTACAGGAAGCCCGCAAACAATCGCGCGTCCTGCAACTCATCAATGCGTACCGCGTGCGCGGACATCTGCTTGCAGACATTGACCCGCTCGGCTGGAAAGATGTTCGTTACCATAAAGAACTGGACATTGAAACCTATGGACTAACGATCTGGGATTTGGACAGAAAGTTTTTCGCCGACGGACTCGGCGACCGCGACACGGCAACGCTTCGCGAAATCGTCGATATGCTGCGCGAGTTTTATTGCGGCAAAGTCGGCATCGAATATCGCAACATTCAAGGTCCCGAAGAGAAGGAATGGATTCGCTCGCGCATCGAACGCCCGCAACCTGAGGTGCCGGCACAAACTAAAGAACAAATTCTCTGGAAGTTGATTTCCGCAGAACTCTTCGAGCGTTTCTTAGGCACCAAATATCTCGGTCAAAAACGTTTCTCCATCGAAGGCAATGAAACGGTTGTCGCGCTTGTAGACCAATTGATTGAAAGCGCCGCGCGCTACGGGGTTCGCGATGTCACCGTCGGTATGGCGCATCGCGGCAGATTGAATGTCATCGCCAATGTGATTGGCAAATTCTGCGAACGCATCTTCACGATTTTTGAAGGCTCGATTCATCCGAAATATCCGAGCGATTATGGCGATGTGAAATATCATCAAGGCGCAAGCGGCATACGTGAGACCGCCGACGGTCATCAGGTGGCGCTTTCGGTTGCCTCGAATCCCAGCCATCTGGAATTTGTTGACCCGGTGGTTGAAGGCGTGGTGCGCGCCAAACAGGATGCCGCGCCGCTCGATAACCCTCTAACCAGACTCGCGGTGTTGATTCACGGTGACGCGGCGTTTGCCGGCGAAGGCGTGGTGCCTGAAACCTTGAATATGTCACAACTGCCGGGTTATAAAACCGGCGGCACCATTCACCTCATTGCCAATAATCAACTGGGCTTTACCACGCCGCCCGAAGAAGGACGCTCATCGACCTACAGCACCGACATTGCCAAGATGATTCAAGTGCCGATTTTTCACGTCAACAGCGACGACCCGGAAGCGGCTTTCAACGTTTTGCAAATCGCGTTGGATTATCGCCAGCAGTTTCAAAAAGACGTGGTGATAGATGTCATCGGTTTTCGCAAACACGGGCACAACGAAGGCGATGAACCGACCTACACACAGCCGGTGATGTATCAACGCATCAAAGAGCATCCCGGCGTTCGCGAACTCTATGCGCGCAAGCTCATCAAAGAAGCGACGATGAGCGAAGAGAAAATCAAATCGCTGATGGATGAACGCTGGCGGCGTTATGAAAATGCCCAACTCGGCGCTAAACAAATCATCGAACAGCAGGGCAAAGAGATAACCATTCCCGCGCCAAAACCGGAAGCGCAAACTATTGAAGTCATCAAAACCGGAGTGGCGCATCCGGTACTGAAAACCATTGCCGAAACCATCACCCACGTGCCCCATAATTTTAATCTCAATCCCAAAGTTGTCGGCTTGCTGACCAAGCGCGCCAAGATGATCGAGGTTGGTGGGTTGGTTGATTGGAGCACGGCGGAGGCTTTGGCGTTTGGTTCGCTTTTAGTTGAAGGCGTGACCGTAAGACTCACCGGACAAGATTCTGTGCGCGGCACTTTCAGTCAACGCCATGCCGGGTTTACCGATACGCGAACCGGCGAAGAGTGGTCGCCGCTGACGCTGCTGGCTTCCGACAATGCGCAGTGTTTTATTTATGACAGTCCGCTTTCGGAAACCGGGGTGCTGGGATTCGAGTATGGTTACAGCATTGCCGCCCCCGATGCGCTGGTTTTATGGGAAGCGCAGTTCGGCGATTTCGCCAACGCCGCACAGGTCATCATTGATCAGTTCATCGCTTCGGGCGAAGAGAAGTGGACACAGAAATCGCGCCTCGTGTTGTTATTGCCGCACGGTTACGAAGGTCAAGGACCTGAGCATTCGAGCGCCCGCATCGAGCGTTACCTGCAACTTTGTGCCGGTGATAATATTCAAGTCGCCAATTGCACGAATGCCGCGCAGTATTTTCATCTGTTGCGCCGTCAGGCTAAACAAACGGCAAAACCGCTGGTGGTGATTACCCCGAAAAGTCTGCTCAGACTGCCGGAAGCCTCATCCCCGATTGATGAATTCATCAGCGGCGGCTTTCAACCGGCGCTTGCCGATGATGGATTTGCCGATGCAACACAAGTGACCAAAGTGTTGCTGTGTAGCGGTAAGGTTTATTATGACCTGGCGGCAGAGCGTAAAAAATTGAATGACCGGACGACGGCAATTTTACGGCTCGAACAACTCTATCCCTTTCCGAAAAATTTAATCAGTGAACAACTCGCCCGCTATGCCAAAGCGGTCAGTGTTCGCTGGGTACAGGAAGAACCGAAAAATCAGGGCGCGTGGTCGTTCATCGAACCGCGATTGCGCGAGTTATCAGCAACGCATCAACAGCTTGCCTACATCGGTCGTCCGGCAAGCGCCAGCACCGCGACCGGCTCGCACGCCATTCATATGATGGAGCAACGAAAACTGGTGAAAGAAGCCCTCGGTTAAACTCACCGGTTATCAATTTAGCTTTGAATCACAAAAGGCTTTTTCAAAAATTTTTGAAAAAGCCCTTTTTTTTTAACCCTTCCTGAAAAACAGAAATGGCGAATTCGCCTGAAATCTACAATTGACCGGTGGGTGGTGAACCGATAAACTGTGAAGCACCTACTGGGTCAATTTCAAGAGATTCTTCTCTCCCTGTTGCCCCTTATCGAAGTTTTATTAATCAATTTGTTGAGTTGCTAAAGGAGTAGCCAATGGCTGATACCCGGCAGACCAAAGCTCAACTGCTTGTGAGGCTGCGCGAAGCTGAACAGGAGTTGGAAAAGCTGCGCGCCGAATTGTCTGCCCGGCGTGACCTTGAAAATCTGCTGTCCTTAAAAGAGCGGGAACCCAACCCGATGCGCGCTGTTTTAACCAATGAACTCGAAAAAGCCCATCAGGTTGAAGATAGCTTAAAGGCTTGCGAAGAAAAATATGAAGCCTTTATCGACCAATGCGCCGAAGGCATCTGGCGCGTTGAACTCGCTGAACCGATGCCCATCACTTTACCCGAAGACCAACAGATTGAGCATTTTTATGCGCACGGTTATTTAGCGGAATGCAATCCGGCGATGGCAACCATGCATGGCTTTACCGATACGAAAGGGCGGGTTGGAGCAAAATTCGGTGATTTATTCGCCCGCTCAGACCCCCAAAATCTGAAAATATTACAGGCATTTATTCGCTCCGGATATCATTTGACCAATTATCAATCTCACCGGTATGACAAAGACAACCACCTGAAATATTTTTCCAACGATTTTCTCGGCATAATTCAAAATGGCTATCTGCTAAGAGCCTGGAATCTGCAAAGAGACGTTACGCCAAGCAAGTTGCTTGAGCTTGAGCTAACCGAAAAGAATGCCTTGCTCAATCAAGAGGTTGATGAACGCAAACAAATCGCTTATGAATTGCTCAAGGCGCAATTGAATATTCAAACGCTGCTGAATGCCATTCCCGATTTGCTTTTTCGCGTCCGCAGCGATGGCACTTATCTGGCGTTCAAGTTACCGCCGGAAAGTCAGGTATTCGACAACCCGCCCGATTTGGTGGGTAAAACGGTTTACGAAGTGCTGCCGCCGGAAGTCGCTCGACAAGCGATGCATTACATTACGCAAGCCTTAAAAACCGGCGCGATGCAAAAATTTGAATATCAACTGACGGCTGTCGGACAAGCCGGTTGGTACGAAGCCCGGGTGATTGCGAGCGGCAAAGATGAAGTGATTGCCATTGTCCGCGACATTACCGAAAGCAAAGAGGCGGAACTGGGGTTGCGTGAATCCGAAGGGCGCTTTCAAAGCCTGGCGCGCAGTTCGCCGGTCGGTATCTATCGTTTGGACAAAACCGGCAAATGCGTTTACGTCAATGAGCGTTGGAGTGAAATTGTCGGCATCAGTAAAACAGCGGCGCTCGGCTATGGCTGGATAAAAGCGTTGCATCCCGATGACCGGGAAAAGATGTTGCAGGTTGCCCGCGATACGTCGCGCGCCGGAACCGATTTTCACGACGAATATCGCTTTCAACGACCCGATGGCAAAACCGTTTGGGTTTACGGGCAGGCGGTGCCTGAGCGCGATGCGCATGGCGACCTTATCGGTTATGTCGGCACGCTCACAGACATTACCGAGCGCGTCAAATCCGAGCAGGCGCTGCGTGAATCCGAAGAACGCTTTCAGGCTTTAGCCCGTTCTTCACCGGTTGGCATCTACTGTTACCAAACCGATGGGCGGTTTGTTTACGTCAATGAACGTTGGGGAGAGATTGTCGGACTGAGCCGTGAACAGGCGATGGGGTTCGGTTGGGTAAAAACGCTGCACCCCGATGATCGAGAGAAAGTTTTGAAGATCGGGAGAGAAGCCACTAAAACCGGCTCGGAAATCAGCGTGGAGTATAGAATTTTAAGACCGGATGGCAGGATTGTGTGGATTTATGGTCAAGCGGTTCCCGAATACAACAATGAAGGGGAACTCATCGGCTTCATTGGCACCCTGACAGATATTACCGAACGGGTCAAAGCCGAAGAGGCGTTGCGCGAAAGCGAAGCGCGGTTCCGGGTTATCGCCGAAGCGTCGGTTGGCGTCATTATGATGTATGACACCAATTCGTTTCTCTATGTCAATCCGGCAACCGAAGCCATCACCGGCTATTCGCGAGAAGAACTTTTACGGATGAATCCGTTTGATTTGATGCATCCCGATTATCGGGGCTTTGCGGCAAAAAGATTTCAATCGCGTTTGCAAGGCACGACGGTAGAAAAAAGCATTGAGTACAAAATCGTCACCAAAAGCGGCGAAGAGCGCTGGGTCGAATTTTCGGTCGGCGATTTTATCAACTATCAGGGCAAAAAGGTCGCGACGGCAACGGCTTTCGATATAACCGAACGCAAACGCGCTGAGGAATTACTGGCTGCCGAAAAAGAACGCCTGTCGGTTACTTTGCGTTCAATCGGCGATGGGGTCATCGCCACAGATACCGACGAGCGCATCGTACTCATCAATCGGGTTGCCGAAAAACTGACCGGTTGGAAACAGGAAGAGGCGATAGGCAAACCTTTAAATGAAATTTTTCATATCATCAATGAAAGAACCAGAGAAATCCGCGAAAGCCCGGTCAAGAAGGTGCTGCAAACCGGCAAAGCTGTCGGCATGGAAAATCGCACACTGCTGATTGCCAAAGATGGCAAAGAGTATCCGATAGCCGATAGCGGCGCGCCCATCCACAATCGACAAAGTCAGATTATCGGCATGGTGCTGGTTTTTCGCGACACCACCGAAGAGCGCAAACGCGAAGAAGAACTCTTGAAAGCCAGCAAGCTTGAATCCATAGGCATACTGGCGGGCGGCATTGCTCACGACTTCAACAATATTTTAGCCGCCGTGCTGGGCAATATCTCGCTGGCTAAACGCTTCATCGACGCTGACCATAAAGCTTATGCGCGGTTGGGCGAATCGGAACTCGCAACCCTCAGAGCCAAAGATTTAACCCAACAACTTTTAACCTTTGCCAAAGGCGGCGCGCCGGTTAAAAAAACCATCTCCATCGCGCCGCTGTTACGGGAAAACATCAGCTTTGCGCTGACCGGTTCAAACATTCAACCCACCACCAATTTTCAGACCGGATTGTGGCTCACGGAAATTGACGAAGGACAAATCAGTCAGGTGATTCATAATCTGGTGCTCAATGCGCGGCAGTCCATGCCGCTTGGCGGCATGATTGAAATTTCGGCAATCAACCTGGATATTCACCCCAATACCCTTATTCAAGGCATCCCCATCAAGCCCGGTCATTACCTCAAAATCGCCATCAAGGATGAAGGCGTGGGCATCGCCGAAGAACATCTGTCGAAAATTTTTGACCCGTACTTTACTACCAAACAGAGAGGCAGCGGGCTGGGACTCGCCACTGCCTATTCGATCATTAAAAATCACGAGGGCTATATTTTCGTGGAATCCCAGCTCGGCAGCGGCGCAAGTTTTATAATTTATCTTCCGGCTTTAAATAAACCGGCGGCTGAGACCCTCGCGTCGATTGAGTCGAGCGCTTCCGGCAAAGGGAAAATTCTGGTGATGGACGATGAGAAAATCATCCGCGATATGCTCAATGATATGCTGGTTGACCTGGGGTATGAATTTACCGGAACCGCGAGCGGCGAAGAAGCAATTGCGGCGTACAAAGACGCGCTGCAACGCCACAACCCGTTCAATGCGGTGATTATGGATTTAACCGTGCCGGGCAAAATGGGCGGACAAGAAGCGGTTAAAAAAATCCTGGAAATTGACCCGCGCGCGAAATGTATTGTTTCAAGCGGCTATTCGACCGCGCCGGTGATGGCTGACCATAAAAAATTCGGCTTTGTCGAAGTCATCGCCAAACCTTTTCAAATTAGTGAACTCAGCGACGTGCTGCACAATGTTTTAAGCAAACCCGAATCTCTAAACTGAGCAACCGGCTTTCCGCAAAGCGCCGCTTTTGTGATAGATTTCTTCGCTCAATTAAACAGATTAAAGTCAGCGCCCATCCCGGAATTTTATGTGTGCGCAAGGGCGATGAGAGGCGGATGCCGAAAATATTTTCAGGTAACATCAAGCCGGCATCTGCCATCAAAAATCTGATATTTCATTTCAAGCACAGGAGAATTGATGTCGATCAAATCTGACGGTTGGATTAGGCGCATGTGCGAAGAAGAGGGCTTAATCGAACCTTATGAAGCGCGTTTGATTCGCCGGGTTGATAATCGCCGCATCATCAGTTGCGGGCTGTCGAGTTACGGATATGATTGTCGACTGGCGCGCGATGAATTCAAAGTTTTTTCACCCGTGACCGGCACTGAAATCGACCCGAAAAATTTCGATGCCGCGAGCCTTTTAGATGTTCCTTTGCGACGCGCCGAAGATGGTTCCGAATACTGGTTATTGCCGCCGCACTCTTATGCGCTCGGGGTCACCATCGAACGTTTCAATATGCCGCGCCGCGTTACCGCCCTGGCGATTGGCAAGTCGACCTATGCGCGGTCGGGGTTGATTGCCAACACCACGCCACTCGAAGCCAACTGGTGCGGGCGTTTAGTTGTCGAGCTTTTCAACGCTGCGAATTTGCCGGTGCGACTTTATGCCGAAGAAGGCTTCATTCAAATTCTCTTTTTTGAATCCGACGAAGATTGTCTGACCAGTTACAGCGACCGGGGCGGAAAATATCAAGACCAGAAAGGTCTGACGCTTCCAAAACTTTAAGCTTATGCAGTTCGCAAAAAAGAAAGCTTTAATCTTAGCTGCCATCATCGTCACTTTGCCGAGTGTAGTGGCATTTTATGTTTACTGGCGGGCGGTGGCGCAGCCGATGAGAAAGCCCACATCCGCTGAACGTTTCGGCAAATGCCCGAATATTATTTTGTGGGCATGGGAGCGCCCGGAAGATTTGCGCTTCATCAATCCACGCGAAGTCGGCGTAGCAATTTTAACCAACACCATTCATTTGAAAGGCGAGGAAACTTTCGTGCGCCCGCGCCTGCAACCGCTGCAAATTTCCAAAGACGCCTTTGTGATTTCCGTGACCCGCATCGAAACCGACCGGCAGGAGAAACCGAGTTTCTCAGATGAACAACGCAAAAAGGTGCTCGCAAAAATCCTCGCCACCATCAACAACCCGCTGACCTCCGGCGTGCAGGTCGATTTCGATGCCCGCGAAAGCGAACGCGAATTTTACCGACAACTGCTCAAGGATTTGCGCAAAGAATTACCGACCACCATGCCGCTTTCCATCACCGCGCTTGCCAGTTGGTGTCTGTATGACAACTGGATTAGCGACCTGCCGGTTGATGAAGCCGTGCCCATGCTCTTTCGTCTGGGCGCAGATGAAAAACAGATTCGCGCCCATATTGAAAACGGCGGCGATTTTCGCGAACCCTTAGCCGCGCAAAGTTTGGGCATTGCAACCGACGAACCTTTCACACGTTTGCCGGCTTCGCGACGGGTTTACATTTTCAGCAATCGCGCCTGGGATCAAGCAACCGCGCAACCGATTATCGAAGAGGTGAAACGATGGCAATGAAAAATCGAACTCATCAATCCCTGCAAAAATTTTTTTTGAGAATAAAGAAAGCCAAAGCCCTGATACTCATTGCCGCCATGTTTGCGGCGCTTTGCTACTATCCGCAATCGCAACTCGCCTGCGGGCCGTTTTTTAATCAAGCCTATTTCACCTTCACGGTTCACCCGGATTTTCCGCTCGACCAATACGCGGCGGGCGAACTCGGCGTCATTCAATCAAGCTATGCGCGGTCGTATCTTTACGTCGCTTATCGTTATTTCGCAGGTCTTGGGTTTGACAGCGAAGAACAAAAAGCCATCGTCGCGATGTGGCGACATCGCTTGCGCGAAGATGAATACAATCAACCCAAGGGTGACAACCAGGTCGCAAGATGGCTTGAAGCGCGAAGCAAAGTGCCGGGCGTAGAAGCTTCGCCTAATATTGAAATTTATAAAAATGCCAACGAAGAATTTTTCAGCTATGCCAACTGCACCGAAGACGCTTTTAAAAATGCCGCGAAACTGTTGCAGGAACGCATCGCCAAATACGGTGCGACCAGTCCTTTAGTTAAAGAATGGTTACAGGCTCAGGATCAGGTCTTTGCCAATTGTTTAAGCAATGTTGCGCCGCCTGCGCCTACACCTGCGAGCGCGCCCGCCTGGTTGCAAGCCGACCGCGCGTATCAAATCGCTGCCGCGAATTTCTATGGCGATAAATGGGACGAAGCCGAAAAAGGCTTTTCGCAAATCGCTACGGATAAAAATTCCCCCTATCGCCTCATCGCGCCGTATCTGGCGGCGCGCGCTCTCGTTCGCAAATCGACGCTTTCCGTAGATGACCAGAAACGTTTCGATGAACCGTTGATGAAAGAGGCTGAAGCGCGGCTCAAAAAAATTTTAAGCGACGCGAGTTACAATTCGGTTCACTCGGCGGCGCGTGGCACTTTGAATTTCGTCAACTATCGTCTGCATCCCGAAGCCCGTCTGACGGAACTTGCGCAAGCCTTGCTCAGAAAAAATTCCGGCAAAACCATCTGGCAGGATTTGTGGGATTACACGGCTTTAATGGACAAATACACCACCGATGATTTGGATGATTTTTCCGACGAGAAGAAAAAATCCGAACACCTGCCGACCATCGGCAGAAACGATGACCTGACCGATTGGCTGTTTGTTTTTCAGGTCGAAGACAAACCGGCGCTCGATTACGCCGTGCAGAAATGGACGAAAACCGGGGCGCTGGCGTGGCTGGTTTCCGCCCTCACCAAAGTCGGCGCAAACCATCCGCGAGCCGGCGAATTGATAAGCGCGGCGATGAAAGTAAAAGCCGATTCCCCTGCCTATGCGACGCTTGCTTATCACACGGCGCGGCTCTTGATTGACGGAAATAAAAAAGATGAAGCGCGAAAAATGCTCGACAGCTTGCTTACGTCGCGTACCCTCATGATGCCACAATCCGCCAGAAATCAATTTATGGGGTTGCGCCTGAAAGTCGCGCTCAGTCTCGATGACCTGCTCAAGTTTGCGGCGCGAAAACCCGCCGGGTTTTCTTATGACGATGATGGACGTGAAGTGGTGTCAACCGACCTCAAAGATTCCGACGACCCCAAACTGCGAGAATTCGCCGCCGGGCGTCTGGCTTTTGATACCGATATTTATTATGTGCTCAATTCTCGTTTGCCTTTGAGTTTATTGAAAGAGGCAGCGGCAAGCAGGACGCTGCCCGATTATCTGCGTCGCGAAGTTGCGCAAGCCGCCTGGGTTCGCGCTGTGTTACTGGATGACCATGAAACGGGCAAGGCGTTGGCAACCCTTTTGCAAACGCTTGCGCCCGATTTGAAAAATGAGTTGAGTACGTATCTCGCAGCCGCGACGCCGGACGATAAAAAACTGACGGCGCTTTATATCCTGTTGAGAAATCCCGGCGCGGAGCCTTATGTGGACTCAGGGGTTGGCAGAAGCACCTCGCTTAAAGAGATTGACAATTACCGCGATAACTGGTGGTGCGCGGAGATTATCAGAAGCGAAGATAAATTGGCGGCGGCAAGCGCAGGTGACGACCCCGAAGCGCAAAAGTACATTAAGGAATCCAATACCAACACCTCTGAATCTCCAGATTTTCTTACCGCTGCGCAAAGGGCGACGGCTGAAAAAGAGAGCGCGAAACTGAGGGCGCTCGGCAATGCGCCGAATTACCTATGTCAACAAATCGTCAATTTCGCTAATACAAAAGCGACTGACCCGCGTCTTGCAGAAGCCTTGCATCTGGCGGTCAAAGCGACGCGCTACGGGTGCACGGATAAAGACACCGGCAGATTTTCCAAGCTGGCTTACGACACTTTGCACAAAAAATATCCGCGCAGCGAGTGGGCAGCAAAAACCAAATACTGGTTCAAAGGCAACTAGCGAAATTAGCGCGGCTGGCAAACCGCGCTAAGCTCAAAGCATGTCAAACTGGGCACTTAAAATTTCCCCTTTTAGGAGGAGATGATGACGCATCCGTTTGCAAAAATCCCTTTGGAAAAACGCAAGCCGGTGTTTTTGACGGCGCTGGTCGCGAGCCTGGCTTTGATGGTGACGCTTGGCGTGCTTGGCGAACCGCTGAAAGAAAAAGACGAGAATAAACCGGTAAAAGATTTGGTAGCGCCCGGTGGCATTATGTCTTTCGAGTTTGCCAAGACGCCCGACAATGCACAAAAGATAATTGATTACTGGGGAAAAGCAGGTGTTCGGCAACAAGCCATCAATCATTTCTTCATTGATTACCTGTATCTCATCACTTACCCGATAAGCATCGGCATGACCTGTGTTGGCGTCGCATTCCTGTTGCGTGAAAAATCGCTGGCTTTTCTTGCGCATCTCGGCGGGTGGCTGGCGTGGGGACAACTCATTGCAGGGCTTTGCGATGCGATTGAAAACGCTTTGCTGCTTACTATGCTCGTGCAAGTTTCGGCAAACGCTTCGATGACGACTTCGCGAATCTTGACAATAATCAAATTCGCTCTGGTGATTGCAGGGCTTTTGTATGTATACATCGGCGCAATTATTTTAGGCGCGCAGAAATTTATCGCCACACGAGATTGAGATTCCCACACACAAGCAATGAAACCCGACACATTTTTCACAGGGTCGGGCTAATTGAATCGATTTTATTTTGCACCTTTGGCAAGCGGCAGCGAGATTTCCACCAATAATCCGGCATTCGGCGCATTGGTCGCCTTAACCCTGCCGCCGTGAAATTCGACGGCGCGTTGACTGATGGAAAGCCCAAGCCCTGTGCCGCCCGATTCGCGGTCTCTGGCATCGGCGACGCGATAAAACGGGCGAAAAATATCGGCTAATGCGGCTTGCGGTACGCCCTGCCCTTTATCGAGAACCGTAATGATGGCGTGTGATGATGTGTGATTTTCGCCTGTCGTTTCACAACGCAGGGCGACTTCAACTACAGTATCTTGGGTGGTATAGGTCACGGCATTCCGCACGACATTTTCAATGGCGCTATGCAGCAGTTGTTGATTGCCGGAAATCGCGCAATCACTTGCGGCAATCAAACGCACAGCGCGATTGCGGCTGTGGGCTTCAAAATCGGCGTCAAAGACAATCTCTTCGACCAGGCGTTTCAAATCAATCGCTTCGTTTGCTTGACTCGAAGCCCGGCTTTCGAGACGTGAAAGGGTGAGCAGTTGATTGATTAAATCATTCAAGCGGTCGGCTTCGCGGGCGATGCGTTCAAGCGCCCAACGGGCTTCTTCGCCGTCGCTTTCGCGCGCCAGTTCAAGCGCGATATTCAAGCGCGTGAGCGGCGAGCGCAGTTCATGCGAGATGTCATGCAACAGACGTTGTTGGGCATCCATCAACGATTGAATGCGTTCCGCCATCTCATCAAAATCGCGTCCCAAATCGGCAAGCTCATCGCGGCGACGGTTGCCCGCCTCTACACGGGCTGAAAGATTGCCGGCGGCGAGTTGGCGCGTCGCCTGCCGCAATTTGACCAGCGGCGCAGTAAAGTATCGCGCCAGCCCGTAACAGAGCGCGCCCGCCGTGAAAAACACCGCGATAAATTGCACATACCAGATGCCCGGCATAAACGGCAACCGCACTCCTGTCGGACGCCCGGACTCGCTGACAATAATCAATCGCTTAGCGTTGGGGCGCTCTAACCATTTAGCGAGGTAATCGGTTTTCGCGGTCTGTCGGAAACTATCGTTGCCGGTGGCGATGGCATCTTGCAAACTGGCTCTGGCATCGTCGGTCAATTCACTGCCCGCCAGCCGATTGCCGCTGTCATCAAACAAACCGGCGCGGGTGCGGGTGTTGCGTTCCAATAGTTTCAAATATTCATTAGCCTGATCTTTGCCGCGCAGTTCATAAATTTCAGCGACCGCGACGCCGTGCATCGCCAGTTGTCCGCCGACGAAACCTTTCGCCCCGCTATCGAAAACCATCATTGCCGAAAGCGAATGCACCAGTACAATGAGCGCCATCGCTACCCAGAACCAGATAAAAATTTTAAAAAACAGACTGCGCATCCGCTTTACTCCTTTGATGCCTCGCCGGTCTTGGCGTAAATGTAGCCGACGCCGCGAATCGTTTTTATGCGTTCGATGCCGTCAACGAAATGACCGAGTTTTTTGCGGAGGTTGCTGACGTGAGTGTCGATGCTGCGGTCATAAGGCGAGAAGTTGCGACCGAGTATGGATTTCACCAACTCTTCGCGCATGACGATTTGTCCTGCCGAACGCAACAGGGCTTCGAGCAAATCAAACTCAACGGCGGTAAGCGGCAAGGCTTCGCCGTTGCGCGTCACCACACGTGTCGCTTTATCGAGCGCCACATCGCCAAGCGCAATCTGTTCGGACGCGATAGTCAAGTCGGCATCACTGGGTTCAGGTTTTGCGCGCCGCAAAATGGCGCGGATTCGCGCAATCAATTCACGCGGGTTGAAAGGTTTCGGCAAATAATCATCGGCACCCATTTCCAGACCGACGATGCGGTCAACATCATCGCCACGCGCCGTGAGCATCAACACCGGCAGATTCGATTTGCTGCGAATTTCGCGCAGCACATCGAAGCCATTGATTCCTGGCAACATTACATCCAAAACCACCAGCGCATAATTTCCCGCAAGCGCCTGCTCAACGCCGAGCCTGCCGCTATGCGCCATATCGAAATCAAAGCCTTCGCGTTGCAGGTATTTCGCCAGCAATTCACACAAATCCAAATCATCATCGACAATCAAAATGCGGTTCATCACTTAACCTCATCGGCTACTTTCGCTAAATCTAAACGGTCGAGTTATGGCGCATTCGCCAATCGCGCATGAGTTTATGCGTTGCCTGTCGCCGGGTGTCCAGCAGGATTTCGCCAACTTCACAAAACTTAACATAGCCTTGACCCAAACTTCACGATGATTTACCAGACTGGCGCGTTCCAATGAATGCAGCAAATTTTTCGAGAACTTCCTGTAGCGATTTAATCGTTCAGGACATGAAAAGTTTTTTTTAAGTCGAGTCAAAGGATGACAGCAATTCAGACAAACGTCCGCATTTTGATCGTTGAACCGGAACCACAAACCGCTGCGGAGTTGCAGACGCTGTTGCATCATCAAGGCTATGAATCCGTAGTGGTACAGACCGCACACGATGCATTAATCCATCTGTACAGCGAATCGTTCAACATTGCCTTAATCAATCTCTGGTTGCTCGATATGACCGGCATTGATTTGCTCAGAAAAATAAAAAACTTGCCTGATGAGATCGCCGTCTTTTTAATGGGCGTGCAGATTACCCCGGCAATCATTCTGGAAGCGATCAATAGCGGCGCGGTCGAGCTGTTGTATAAACCTTTTGTTGCGGTCAGCCTGATTCCTAAAATCGAATTCCTGCTCAATCACAACTTGCCGATTGAACAAAATCCCACAGAGAAAAAAAGCGCTTGATTGCCAGTCCACAGCGTCATAGGACAAGGGCATTAAGTTGCTGAATTTTTTTTTAACGCGAAGAATTCAAAGAACTCGAAAAGCAATAAAGACTTATAAATTTTAAACGCTTCGTGTTGCTTCGTGGTCTTCGGGTTCAGCCTTTTTCTTAACTGAATGACACAGGCATGATAGGGGACGCAAGCTGCCGTTCGCATCAGCCCGTCGCTTCAGGTTTCATCACCCGCCGATTGCGCTTCACAAAACTTCACAAAACGCTGACGAAGACTTAACGATAGCCTTCGGCGTTGCTGCGTATAATGGAGAGATATTTCAACGGAGCAGGCGAGACTCCCGACGTGAACCCTCGCGCTGCATCAACAAATAGAAGGAGCAATTCAGTGGATAAAAAGACCTCTAAACATTTGATCAGCCGCCGCCACACCTTGCGTTTACTCGGCGCGGCAGGAGCCACCGCTTTAGTCGGTTGGGCGGGCGAACCGGCAAAACGATTCTTACCGAAAACCGCTTTCGGCTCCCTGACCCAAGCGCAATCGCTATCGTGCGTCGTCAGACCCGCATTAACCGAAGGACCCTATTTTGTCGATGAAAAACTCAATCGTTCAGACATTCGCCTGGACCCGACTACCAACGTCACCAAAACCGGCGTGCCGCTTCGATTGATATTTAATGTGAGCCGCGTTACCGGCAGCAGTTGCACACCGCTTCCCAATGCTTATGTTGACATCTGGCACTGTGATGCGCTGGGCGCTTATTCGGATGTGAGCGGCGCGGGACAATCCAGCACCATCGGGCAGAAATTCCTGCGCGGTTATCAAGTCACAGACAGCAACGGCGCTGCTCAATTCACGACCATCTATCCGGGTTATTACACCGGCAGAACCGTTCACATTCATTTCAAGGTTCGTCTCTATTCCGGGTCTCAGGAAACCTATGAGTTTACTTCGCAATTCTTTTTTGACGACACCCTGACCGACCAGGTGTTCACCAATGCGCCTTATAACTCGAAAAGCGCGCGCGGCACTCGCAACAGCAACGATGGCATCTATCGCAGCGCTATGCTTTTGCCGCTAAACGCCGAAGGGCAAGGTTATTTGGGGATTTTCAACATCGCTTTGGAAGGCGTAACGGTTGTTGACCCGCCAACGGCTGCGCCAACCATCAACGGGGCTAGTGTGAGCGGAAAAAAGTTAATCGTCACCGGCGCAAATTTTGACCTTGGGGCAAAAATATTTTTAAATGGCGAGAAACAGAAAAAGACGGCTAATGATGAAACCAACCCAACCACCATATTAATCGCCAAAAAAGCCGGAAATTTAATTGCCGCCGGACAAACGGTTACACTTCAGGTGAGAAATTCCGACAACACGCTTTCGGATGAATTTCTTTACGCCCGTCCGGTTGAATAAACCAGCTTCCGATTGATTATGTAGAAAATTGTGGGAGACAAAAATGAATCTTGTCCCCACAATCATTTATAAACAACCAGAGCCATTTGCGATTGGCTTTACTGCGACCTCAAGAAATGGTTTTTGCAAGTCGCTCGATGAGCAGAATTTTCTCATTGCTTTGCGGGTGGAAACAGCCGGTTGGCAAGTTGCAAGCGCAACTGCTCGAAATGTTCGGCAGGAATTTTGTTGATGGCATTTTCGAGTTGTCCGACAAGACCGGCGACTTCGCGTTCTTCTTCGGGTTGAATGGATTCGATGACTTCGGCAACTTCTTCCTGTGAAGGGCGACGGGTGATGCGGCGCAAACTGTTTTGCAGCAGTCGCGCCGCATTTTGCAACACGCTTTTCGATTGATAGAAAACCCCTTTTACAGCGCGTTCAATCAAACTGGTGTTTAGCCTGGCAAGCACCTCATCGATAGCGCCGCGAATCTCTTGGGCGCTGCGCCAGTTCAACCAGTTTTCCGCAAGCGCATAATCAATCAGAAAACCTTGATAATAGGTGTGAGAGACAACATCAATGGCGCGTTTCCATTCGAGAAAGAAAAATATTTTGCGAAAGATAGCCTTGAGCGGCAATAGCAACACAGTGACCAAACACCCGCGTAAACAACCGGTGTCTTGATCGTCCGCAAAGGTTTCGGTGTCTTGATGGTTTAATACGCGAGCATGCGCCGCTGCGAGTTTGCGAACCATGCGCCGTTGAAAATAGCTCTTCACCAGATCATCTACGAGCGGCACCGGAATCAGCGGCGTCAGTCCCGCCAGCACCGCGTGCAGAATAATTTGTCGTTGATTTGTGCCGCTTAGTTGCGCCATCGGTTAAGTAAAAAGTAAAAAGTAAAAAGTAAAAAGGCAAAAGAAAAAGCGCAAACCATCGGTTTTTTCTTTTGCCTTTTGTTTTTAATTTCGGTTTTGCTTTACGAAGCCATGTGGGCGTTGCCGTTTAATTCGCGGAGTTTGTTTTGCAATCGTTGAATCTCCGCATCTTTGGTGCTGATGGCGGTTTGATAACGATTGTCCATTTCGCGAATTCGCGCATCGCGTTGCGCCACTAGGGCGCTGAACGGTTCCAGTTGATTGATGCGCATTTGCAGCCGCGAAATCTCGGCATTTTTGGCAATGACAGCCGTCTTATATTTTGCTTGGGCTTCCTGCAATCGCCTATCCACTTCTTCAGAATGGCTGCCCACGAAAACTTCCAACGCCCGCGCATCTTCGCGCAATTTCGTAAGTTCAGCCTCTTTCTCCTTGAACTTTAAATCAACCTCTTCGGAATGCGCGGCAAATAGCGTTTCAAGCGCCGTGATGCGTTCAAGCAATTCGGTTATCTCAGTCTCTTTAGCCTGCAACCGGGTTTCGTACTCTTGGCGCAAATCGTCATCCGAGGTTTCAGTTTGTCCGGCGCTGCTTTGTTCAAGTTCAAAAACTTTTGCCTGCCATTGTTCAATCAACGAATCCTTTTCGATAAGCCCGGCTTCCAATTCGGCAATTCGATTTTCCTGTTCGGCGAGCAGCGATTGCTGATTGTCTCTCAATTCGTCAATCGAAGAGGTCTGCAATTTTTCAAGGTTATCGAGGTGTTCTTTGAGAAAATGGATTTCCAGATTTTTGTTATTCAACGTCGTCTGATACTTCTCGTCAAGCGATTGTAACTCTGCCTCTTTTTCGGCGTATTGTTTTCGCAAAGCGCCGACGAATCCGACGCGCTCGCGCAATTCCGCAAGTTCCGCCTCTTTTTCTTCGAGCGATTGACGGTGTTGGTCTTCTGCTTCCTGTAGCTTGATGCCGAAACTCTCAGCATTTCGTTTGCTCAGTTGTTCAAATTCATCGGCGCGTTTTTTGAGTGCTGCAAACGCCGCTTGACGCGCCGAGGTTTCACTCTCAAGGGTTTGATATTGGCTTTGCAACTCGCTGAATGCGGCTTCGGTTTCCTGTAACTTCGCATCGCGCTCAGCCATTAACGCGCCGAGATTGTCAACGCTCTTCAGGTGATCAAGGAGTTGCGAAATCTCTGCATCCTTTTCGTGAAGCGCTTTTTGATAGGTGGCATCGAGGTCAGCAAGTTTGGCATCAATGAAACTCTCGCGGTCTAATTCAAGAAGCGGCAAATCGCTTTTTTGAAAAATTTCCAGTTGCGCTTGCAAGCGTTCCAACTCCGCATCCTTTTCCGCGAGTTTGGCTTCGACGGCTTGCAATTGCCCACTCATCTCAGCTTTCGCGTCAGTATATTCTTGAACCAAAGCGTTGACGGCATTTTGCAGTTCCTGAACTTCGGCATTTTTCTGTTCAAGGGCAAGCGTTTTTTCACGAATCAAGGCATCGCGTTCAAGAGTTAAAGCTTCGAGTTTTTCTGCGGGACTGGTTTTTTCAAAGCTTTCGAGGCGTTCCTGTAGTCGCAGAATTTCCAAATCCTTATCGCTCAGTTTGAGTTGAAATTCTTTTGCGGATTCGAGCAACCGCGATTCCAAGGTCGCGGTATATTCAAGGTCGCTTTTGTTGATTCTCAAGCGTTCTTCAAACACCGCGAGTTCCTCATCTTTGGCTTTGAGCGAGTGTTGTGCGGTGGTCAATTGTTCTTCCAAAGCCGTGAGTCTTGCCACGTTGGTTTTGACATCCTGGTCAAGCGCAGACAGTTTAGCGGATTTTTCAGCAACTTCATGTTCAAGCATAACAATCGTTTCCAGATTCCTTGCGGCAGCAAAATGATTGGTCAGGTCACGCTCTGATAATTCATTTTTTACCGATTCGCGGCGTTTAAAAATTAACCAGCAAATGCCAAAGCCGATAGTCAGTCCTACAATTAAACCAATCAGCATCGGTAAGGTGAGGCTTTCCATTGCTTTTTTTCTCCTCTAACGGCAAACCGAACCTCAACCACTTATTCGGACGGTTTCGTCACTTTGGTTTCCACTTTAATCGTTGCTTCGCCGCTACTTGCCGCGGGCGCTTGTCTCAACCGATTGCCTAACGTTTCGCTGACCGATTCGGGAATCTCGGCTGGCGTTTCTTCAACCGGCTGATGATTACCGTTTTTCTGACGAACCGCTGTCGAATAGGCGTTGTTGGCTTCATCAAGCCGATCCATTGCATAAAGCACCCGACCTTTATCCTGATGGGCTTCCGGGTAATAACCGCCGCGTTGTTCGATGGCGCGGTCAAAGGCGTCAAGCGCGGCGCTTTGATTTCCGGTTCGCACATAAGCGGTTCCGAGTTGATAGAAAGCCTGTGGATAAACGCCGCCCGATTGTTGAATGGCGGTTCGGTAAGCTTCGATTGCCGCATCGTAATCCGATTGTCGCGCATAAAACGTGCCCATCTGGAAATAGCCTTCAGGAAACCGTCCGCCCTGCTGTTGGATGGCTTTTTGCAATTCGTTGATGGCATCCGCAAGCGCCGTCGCGCGACCGAGCGCGCGTCCGAGTTCAAAGTGGGCGCGTGGATAATGACCGTCGCGTTGTTCGATAGCCAAGCGAAATTGTTTGATGGCGTCTTCGGTTCGACCGAGACTAAACAGCACACGCCCCAAATCGAAATGGGCTTCCGGGAAAAGCCCTGTCACATAGGTTGCATATTGGTTGAGTTCGGCGACCAGATTAGCGGTCGCGCCTTTATGCTCATCAAGCGTCGCTTCACTCGAAAGCAACCCGGTAGTTGCCGCGCGCGGCGCAGATTGAATTTCGCGTTGCGCGATAGCGGTTTCAAATTCAACTCGCGCCTCTTCGAGCGCACCCATTTGATAAAGCGCGCGACCGAGATTGCGATGCGCTTCCGGGTCTACGCCATCACGGAGTTCAATCGCCTGACGAAATTCTTTAATTGCTTCGTCCAGTTGACCGCGCCCGTACAGAATCAATCCCAAATCGTGGTGCGCATCGGCAGCCGTATCGCCTTGCGCAATCGCTTGTTTAATCGAATCGGTGGCGCTATCAAGTTTGCCAAGTCGCGCCAACGCATTTCCTAAATTGCGATAAGCGTCGGGGAAATTGCCGCCCTGTTGGTCAATAGCCGTTTGATAAGCCTGCACCGCGCCATCCACGTCGCCGCGCGCATAAAACGCATTGCCGAGATTGTAGAACGCCTGCGGGTAACGTCCGCGCCGTTGTTCAATGGCTTTATTGAAGGCGTGTATTGCCTCATCAATTTCACCCGAATCGTAAAGCGCCACGCCCAGGTCATGCCAGGCGAACGGGAAAGCTTCTTCGGGATTGTCTGTAGCGCGGCGCAAACTGGTAATCGCTTCTTCGACGCGCCCGCGTTCACAAAGCGTCACGCCCAAATCGTGATGGACGAGGATGTATTCGGGGTGCAAATCGAGGGTCGTGCGATAGGCATTGATTGCGCCGTCAAGATCGCCCAAATCATAAAGCGTGTGTCCCAGGTCGCGATGCGCTTCAGCCATTTCGGGATTGATACTGATAGCGGTGCGGAACCCAAGCGCGGCTTCTTCGAGGTCATTCATTTCATAAAGCGCCCGCCCGCGCAGATAATGGGCTTCGGGAAAAGCGAGGCTGCTCATGGCAATCACTTCGTTACAGGCATCAATCGCCGCAGCGGTGTTGCCGTTGGCATAAAGCGATTGCGCAAGATTGAGTTTGGCTTCGGGGAAATCGGACTGTAACGCAATGGCGCGTTGCAAAGCCTGAAGGGCTTCGTCGAGCCTGCCTGCCTGATGCAACGCCTGACCGAGTTTCTGATGCGCCCAGGGCATATCGTTTTGCAAATCGGTGGCGCGTTGCAAACTGATAATCGCCGACTCAATCGCGCCTGAACGCAACAGCGCATTGCCGAGGCTGTAATGCGCCGCCGCGAAATTTTCATTTTCAGCAAGCGCCTGACGATACGCCGCAATCGCATTGGTGTGGTCGCCGAGTTGTTCGTATGCGAGACCGAGACTGTAATGGGCTTCGGGATAGGCAGTGCCTTCGCGCGTGGCGAGCGCGGCTTTAAAAGAGCGCACGGCGCTTGGCGCATCGCCTTTGGCGCTATGGGCGTTGCCGAGCCAGAAATGGGCTTCGGGGAAAGCTCGTTCGTCGGTCTGTTCAATGGCAGTTTGCAAGGCGGCAATCGCGTCGTCGAAATGCCCTTTGCTGAAATGCGCCAGACCTAAATCATAATAAGCCTCGGCGAATTTGCCTTCGCGTTGCTGAACTGCCGTGCGCAGGGCTTGGATGGCGCTGTCGAAATTGCCGACCGAATAATAGGCGCGACCAAGATTGCGATAGGCTTTCGGAAAGCGCGTCTGTTGTTGAATCGCCAGGTGCAATTCGCGGATGGCTTCGTCGTACTCAGCCAAATCCAGAAGCGCCAGACCGAGATTATGATGCGCGGTGGCAAAATCGCCATTGCTTTGGGCAAGCGCCGCGCGATAGGCGGTAATCGCTTCGTGCGTGTTACCGCTGCGATAGAGCACGACGCCGAGGTCTTGATGGGCTTCAGGAAAATGCGGGTTTTGCGCGATGGCGGTTTTAAATGATTGCGCGGCGAGCAACGTCTGTTCCTGCAAAGCGTACAGGCGACCGAGTTCATAATGGGCTTCCGGGTAATTGCCGCCGCGCTGTTCAATGGCTTTGTTAAAGGCGTTGATAGCGTCGTCGCCTGCGCCCTGGGCATTGAGCGCCATGCCTAAATCGTAATGAGCGCGGGGAAACAGCGGGTTTTGTTTGATGGCTTGGCGATAGGCGTTGATCGCTTCAGTGAGGTTTCCTTGTCGGGCAAAGAGATTGCCGAGTCCGTGATACGCCCAGGGGAAATCCCCTTGCTGTCGAATCGCCGCCTGGTAAGCTTCACGGGCTTCCGCAACGTTGCCCTGTCTTGCGAGTACACGACCAAGTCCGTGATAGGCTTCCGGGTAATGCGTCTGTTCAGCGAGCGCGGCGTGAAATTCAGCGGTGGCGTCGTCGAGTTGTCCGAGACCATAAAACGCGCGACCAAGTTCAAAATGGGCTTCGGGAAAACGCTTTTGACGATTCGCCAGACACTCGCGAAACGCCGTGACCGCGGCTTGCAAATCGCCTTTTTCGGTGAGTACGCGACCGAGTTCAAACTGGGTTTCGGGATATACGCCCTGCCGTTGCTCCAGGGCTTTGCCAAGCGCGCGAATGGCTTCGTCTAACTTGCCGCTTCGGGCATAGGCGACGCCGAGGTTATGCCAGGCTTTGGGAAAAATTTCCTGGCGTTGTTCAATGGCTTTTTTAAACGCCTCGATTGCGGTTGCCGCGTGCCCGCTTCCCAGCAGGGTGAGTCCTAAATCGTGGTGCGCCCAGGCATGATTGCCGCCGCGTTGTTCGATGGCTTTATTGAAAGCTTTGATGGCTTCCGGGTGATTGCCGATGCGGGCAAGGGCGTTGCCGAGATGGTAATAAGCATCGGGATTTTCGGGCTGTTGTTCGATAGCTCGTTGAAAGGCTTCGAGCGCGGCTTCCGGGTTGCCTGTGGCAAGTAAGGCGTGCGCTAAAAAATAGTGAGCGCGTGGAAAATTGCCATCACGCATTTCAATGGCGATGCGGTAACGTTCGATGGCTTCGTCAAGTAGCCCTTTGTTATAGAGTTCAAGCGCGCGTTCAAAATATTGCTGTGCAGTATTGAGGGGGCTATCCATTACCAAAACTCCTTGATTGATTCTGCAAAAACCCTGTTCGGGGATGAACAGGTCAGGGGCGCTATTTTACTCATAAAAGCAACGGTTTGGTTAATCAAAAATGCATCTCTAAAATATTAGCGAAACAGACAGCGTCTACACCTCGCCAACTGCTCTGGTAGAGAAAAGTACCAATGCTCAGATTTTTCCGCTGATTTATGGTCGGGAGATGATAATACAAATGCACCTGCAAAAAATCACGCCATTGCCGAAGCGACCAGCATTTCCAGAAACTTGCGCGCGGCGGTGCTGAAAATTCTGCCTTTGCGATAGATGATGCCGACGGAGCGAATATAAGGTTTGGTAAACTTCACGGCTTTCAAGGTTCCTGCGCGGGTTTCCGCTTCGGCAACCGTTGCCGGCAAGATAGTGATGCCCTGCCCCGATTCAACATACAGTTTCATGATTTCAATGTTATCGAATTCCATCACATAATTCGGGGTGATGCCCTGCGTGCGAAAAATTTTATCCAAAGCTTTGCGCGAGGGAATGTCGCGTTCATAACCGATCAACCGCTCATCTTTGAGATGCTCGATGTCAACCCGTTTGCGTTTTGCCAGCGGATGTTCAGGATAACAAATCAATGAAAGCGGTTCCGAGCGATAGGGAATGATTTCAAGTTGCGGTTGGGCTTTCGGATAGGCGACGATGCCGATGTCATTGGTGCCGTTAATCACATCATCATAAACTTTATTGGCGCGGCTGTATTCGATATGCAGGTTGGCTTGTGGATAATTTTTTATAAAATTCTTAACAATCGGCGAAATTTCATGAAGCCCGACCGAATAAATGGTCGCCACCCGCACCTGCCCGCTCACGAGATTGCCGAGGGTTTTCAATTCTTCTTCGAGCGCGTTATAACGGTCGAGGATTTCCCGACAACCTTTATAAAACGTGAGACCGGCGGCGGTCGGCACCAGACCTTTGCGGCTGCGTTCGACAAGCTGACGCTCGAACTTCTCTTCAAAAGCGCGAATCTGTTGACTGACGGCAGATTGAGAAATGAAATTCTTAGCCGCCGCTTTGGAAAAACTGCGCGTATCAATCAAATCGCAAAATACTTTCAGAGATTCTATATGCATAGCCTTCCTTCAGGTTCCCGCTCTGATTGGCTCATCATAGCGAAGGCAAAAGGCAAAAGGCAAAAGGCAAAAGTACGCTGTTGTCTCAGGGGCAAGCGGTTTTACTTGAAGTGAATGTCCGTTTTTGAAAATAAAAGTTCACGCCCGGGACTCGGCGGATGAGGCAGATTTAGCGGATACATTCAATCTGCCCAATCCGTTTCATCCGTTCAATCCTAAGATAAAACTTAACCTTGCGCGGCTGTGCTTTAAAAAATCCAATACGAACTGCAAATCCGGCATCCTCATCGGGAATATAAAACCTTGCCGTGCGGATTCATTGAAAGAGAGATTTTGCCCAACTAGAATGACAAGATGAAAAGCAAAGCGGATACATCGACCGGTTTCATTGAATTGCTGCGCGAGAACTGCGATTTTCGCAATCTCATGATGAGCCGGTTCATTTCGCAAGCCGGTGACTGGTTCAATTTCGTGGCGCTTTCCACACTGCTTTTAAACCTCACCGGTTCAGGCGAAGCGGTGGCGCTGGTGCTAATCATCAAATTATTGCCGACCTTTTTTTTCGGGCCGCTTGCGGGTGTGGTTGCCGACCGCTTCAATCGCAAAACCATTATGATGGTTACGGATGTGTTGCGCGGCATATTGGGTTTCGGCTTTCTTTTCATTCAGCGCGCCGATCAGGTGTGGATTGCTTATGCGCTGAGCGCCGTACAGATTATCCTTTCAACCTTTTTTGAACCCGCCGAATCGGCTGCGGTTCCCAACATCGTGCGTCGCGAAGACCTGGTTTCGGCAAATGCGCTCAGTTCGGCGACCTGGTCAATCACCCTGGCATTGGGCGCGGCAGCGGGCGGCATAGTCACCGATTTATTCGGACGCAATACGGCATTCATCATCGATGCGCTGTCATTTTTTCTTTCCGCCTTTTTCGTCCTCATCACGCGCGTTCCGCCGACGCCAAAAAAAGCGAACCTCGAATCGAAACTCTCATTTGCCGAAGCCACCGGCATCAACGATTTAGTTGAAGGGGCGCGCTATTTGAAAGCCAACCCGCGTGTGGTTTCGGTGATGTGGATTAAAAGCGGTTGGGGGGTAGCAGGCGGCGGCGTGCTGTTTTTACTGGCGATTTTCGGCAAAGAGGTTTTTCCGATTGGCGCGGACGGCAGCACTTCGATTGGCATTTTGTACGGTTGTCGGGGATTTGGCGCACTGATTGGGCCGATGATTGCCCGCGCCATAACGAGCGCCTCAATTCCGACAATGCGGCGTTCGATTACCGTCGCGTTTTTCATCAGCACATTTTTTTATTTGCTCTTTGCGACCTCACCGTTTTTTGCGCTTACCTGTTTATGCGTCATCGGCGGTCACGCGGGCGGCAGCATTCAATGGGTCTTTTCAACAACCCTTTTACAATTTTCAACCGACAATCGTTTCTTAGGTCGCGTCTTTGCGCTCGAACAATCACTTATGACGCTGACGCTTTCGACCTCGACCTATCTCACTGCCAAAGGCATGGATAGTTTCGGCTATCATCCCAAACCACTCGCTTCGATGCTCGGTTTCGCGTTCATCATTCCCGGCATCATCTGGTGGGTGATTCAAAGGCGACTCGACAGAGCCGACGCGCATAAACTCGAACCCTCACAACCTGTCATCGAAACCGGCGATTAGTTTCCGGTTTCCGGTTTATCGTTTCCGGCTTGAAGTGGTAAATTTCGATTTCGAGACGAACAGTGAATTTGCAGCAACAACCAGAAACCAGAAACTAAAAATCAGGAACCAGAAACTATGAAAATTCTTGTCATCGGTTCGGGCGGCAGAGAGCACGCCATCTGTTGGAAATTTGCCCAAAGCCCGCACACCACCGAACTTTTTTGCGCGCCCGGCAATGCAGGCATTTCGCAAGTTGCAACCTGTTTGAAAGCCAATCTAAATGACCTTGATTCGCTTGCCGCGCTTGCCGAACAACACCGGATTGATTTGACCTTTGTCGGTCCCGAAGCGCCGCTGGTTGCAGGCATCGCCGAAGTCTTCGCCAAACACAACCTGCGCATCGTTGCGCCTTCACCGAAAGCCGCGCAACTTGAAGGCAGTAAAATTTTCTCCAAAGAATTTATGGCGCGTCATGGAATACCGACCGCGCGATTTACGATTTGTGATTCGGCTGAAGCCGCGCTTCGTGCCGCGCAAGATTACCAGTTTCCTATCGTTGTCAAAGCCGATGGACTTGCCGCCGGTAAAGGCGTGCGCCTTGCGGATAGCCAACAGGAATTTGCAGAAACCATCAAAGCGATGATGGTTGACCGCGTATTTGGCGATGCCGGACGGCGCGTGTTGTTGGAAGAATGTCTGGTCGGTCGTGAAGCGTCGCTGATGATTTTCACAGACGGGCGCGATTATAAAATCATCGCGCCGGCGCAGGATTACAAACGCGCCAACGATAACGACGAAGGTTTGAACACCGGCGGCATGGGTTCGTTTTCCCTACCCGGTCTTCTGGATGAGGCGACGATTGCCGAATGCGAACGCCATATCATCAAGCCGACGCTTGCGGGACTGCTGGCAGAAGCCAATCCGTTTTGCGGTGTGTTGTACATCGGCTTGATGCTCACCAAAGATGGCGCAAAAGTGATTGAATACAACGCGCGCTTTGGCGACCCGGAAACCCAATCGATTATGGTGAGGCTCGACAGCGACCTCATCGAAATTTGCGAAGCGATTATCGATAAACGCATCGGAGAAATCGACATTAAATGGAGCAATGATGCGTCTGTGTGCATCGTCGCGGCATCGGGCGGCTATCCGGGCGACTTTGAAAAAGGCAAAGTGATAACCGGACTTGCTGAAGCCCAAGCGGTCGAAGGCGTGACGGTTTTTCATGCGGGCACGGCGTTTAATGACAATGCCGAGTTCGTGACCTCAGGCGGTCGCGTGTTGGGCGTGACGGCGCGCGCTGCAACTTTGCAGGAAGCCCGCGCGCGAGCATATGAAGCGACGCGCAAAATCCATTTCGAGCGCATCCACTATCGCAAAGACATCGCAGTTTAAGAAATTCAAACGGGGATAGACCGGATAGATGAATGTTTATTTTGCTATCCCGCCCATCCCTGTTAATCAATGGCATGAAATTAAGAAAAGCTGTAGCGCAGACTGTCTGGTCTGCGCCGACTCAGGAAAGTATGTCCTCGAAATTTCAAAGGGTCTTAGACCAAGACTGCCGCAGGTTAGACAACCTGCGCTACATCCGCGCCGCTTAACTTCATGCTAATGCCCTGTTAATTTTGAGTGATCTCTGTAGTAGTTGAATAACCCTGCTGTTCAATATGTCTAAGAAGCGTTGGACTATTTTTGCGTTGGTGTTTGCCGGTTGGTTGCTCGTCGGTTTGGCGTTTGGCATCAATGATTATCTGTTTTCCGAAGTCCACGTGCAGTTCTATCAGCAACCGCTGTCGCTTTCAAGCGTCTTGATGTGGGAATTGGTTTACTGGCCCGTGTGGGCGAGTTTTTCGCCATTGATCTTTTTCATTGCCCGGCGCTTCCCATTGGAACGCGCAAAATGGTTGCGTAACTTTTCCATTAACATCGCCGCCGGACTGCTCATCACCATCATTCATCGCACAGTGTATCTGTCGATTGCCTGGTTGTTTTACATCGCGCCCGACGAATCGCTTGATTCGCTGGCAAGTCTCTTTCGTCATCTTTTATTTTTCAATCTGCCGACCGGGTTTATGGCATACGGGGTGATTTTGCTGGTGGCGCATGTCATCAATTATTACAAACGTTATCAACAGGAAGAGGTGAAAGCTTCGCACCTCAAAGCCGAACTTGCCGAAGCCAAATTGCAAATCACCGAGGCTGAGTTGCAATCGCTCAAGATGCAACTGCATCCGCATTTTTTATTCAACACGCTCAATTCGATTTCCGCGCTGCTTGATGAAGACGCCCAAGCCGCTGATGAAATGCTGGCGCGTCTTGGCGATTTTCTGCGTTTGACGCTTGAAAATTCGGGAGCGCAGACGGTCACGCTTCAGGAAGAGTTGGAATTTTTGCGGCGTTATCTGGATATCGAGCAGGTGCGTTTTCAAGACCGTTTACAGGTGCAATTTGACATCGAACCGCAAACGCTTTCGGCGCAGGTGCCGAATATGATTTTGCAACCGATGATTGAAAACGCTATTCGTCACGGCATCGCCGAACGCATCAGCGGCGGGCGTATTGAAATTCGCGCGCGCAACCAAAACGCCAAACTACTCCTGGAAATCAAAGATGATGGCGCGGGACTTCACAGCAACCCGGCGACCTCGAACGGGCAGGGCGTCGGACTTGCCAACACCCGCGCGCGCTTGCAACAGATTTACGGCGCGCTGCATCGTTTCGAGTTAGTGAATGCAGAGGAAGGCGGAACACTCGTAACCCTTGAAATTCCTTTCATCGTTGATGCGGCAACCCGTCTTACGGTATAGCGATGGCGAAAGAAAAAATCCGCACAGTGATTATTGATGATGAACCGCTGGCACGCCGCCGCGTGCGAAAACTGCTTGGCGCAGATAGTGAATTCGCGATCATCGGCGAATGCGCCAATGGTCATGAAGCCATTCAGTCAATCCTTAACGAAAAGCCCCAACTAATCTTTCTTGATGTGCAGATGCCCGAAATCAGCGGCTTTGATGTGCTTGATGCGCTTGATGAAAACGCTTTGCCGCTGGTGGTATTCGTCACCGCGCACGACAAATATGCGGTGCGGGCGTTTGAAGTGCATGCGATTGATTACTTGCTGAAACCCTTTGACCGGGCGCGATTTGATAAAACCATTGCCCAGGTCAAGCGCCGATTGCACACGGAAAGCAATGATGAATTGAATACGCGGACGCTCACCTTATTGGAAGAGTTGCGCGCCAAAGCGAATTTTCTTGAGCGTTTTATTATTAAATCGGGCGGGCGAATTTTCTTTATCAAAACCGATGATATTGACTGGCTCGAAGCCGAAGGAAAGTATGTCCGTTTGCATATCGGCAAAGATGCGCACTTGTTGCGCGAAGCCATCGGCAATCTCGAAGCCCGGCTCGACCCGAAAAAATTCCTTCGCATACATCGCTCGACCATCGTCAACCTCGAACGCATCAAAGAACTCGAAACCTGGTTTAATCATGAATACCGTGTGGTGTTGCGCGACGGAACCAAACTCATGATGAGTCGCAGTTGCCGCAAACGCCTCGGCGAATTGCTCGGCAGCGAGTTGTAGTTTTGCCTGGTGTTTCAGCAATGATGAATGCGGCTTCAGATAACCACATCAGGAGAAGCGGGTTGCCTCGAACTTGCAGCCGATTCAAATGAGACGTTTTGATAAACTTCTTTGAGCGGCAATTCGCATTCAACCCAAGTCAACTTCACAGTATCGGCTAAATCGTTGAACTCTCTTTGCAACCACGAATCGTCGCTTTGTCGGATGAATTGTGAAATGTGCGGGCGATGTTGAGCGATTAGCAGATACTCCGTGAAACTCGGAATCGATTTGTAGTGCGAAAATTTATCGCCGCGGTCATAAGCTTCTGTTGATGGCGAAAGCACTTCGACAATTAGTGCCGGATTGGTAAGCGCATCAATGCCGCCAATCTCTTCAAACTCAGCTTTCCCGCAAAGCGCAGACAAATCCGCATAATGATAGGGTGGCATACTCGGAACTTTTAAGCGAATGTTGGCAGGAAAAACTTCACAACCACGCCTGGATGTACAGTTGCTTAATGAAAGCGCAACACTCATTTCAATCCGCGCATGATTTGGACTCACGCCGCTCATCAAGAAAATTTCGCCGTTCCAAAATTCAAAGCGTTCTTCGGACGTGCGGTCGAGTTCGAGATATTCTTCAAGAGTGTATGAGGTTTTCGGAATTGCTGACATCAGGCTTCTCCTCAATTTCGTTTTGCCGCTAGTTTACCTCTACTGCTTTCCATCATTCAATTGCTTTGTCAGTAATCGTCAAAGCGGCAACGGATAGTTTTTCAGGCAAGCAATTCGTGCCGCAAACCAACAATTCGCGCCATTAAATAGCCACTTGGTGACAAATCGCTAGTCGCTTTTTAGCCGCTCATCTTAAATTTTTTGTAAGTTCAAAAGCTTCGGGTGAAACAAAGGAGTTCTTTTTAGAAGCGGTCTCCGGTCTTTCGGCTGGGTTCCGCAAACTCAAAAAAAATTGGCTATCGGGGACTGCGTCTAAAAAGAAATTTTTCGAGTAGAAGGAATGCCAGGGTTATGAGCAGATCAACCATCGCGCCACAAACCGTCAATCCATCCTTTAACGAAATTGCGCGCGACCGCACAGGCATCGGCGGTCATCTGGTGAGACTCACGACCCTGTTTTCACCGAGATGTGGGAGCGGTTCAGTTGTTACGGCAGGCGCGCTGCTGCTCGCATTCCTCATACGCCATATCAAAAAGCTGAGTGCGGCGTGAGTTGAAAAATGCCAACGAAAGTTTGGCATTAAACCTAGATTTTTCCCGCTTCATAAGCGACAATGACACGTTAAAAACCAGCCACAGTTCATCGAACATGGAGAGATTGAATGTTTTCACTTAAACGCTTTGGGCACGTAGCGTTTTTCGCATTGCTTGCTCTGGCTTTTTCGACTCCCGCGAATACCCTTGCCAGTGATGGTGAAGCAACCGGCAAAACCATCACGATTCCGCGTCTTTCCGGCAAACCGACGATAGAAAATTTCCTGGGGATGAAACCGCATAATGGGTCATCGCCTGAAATGGTCAAGGTCGAAGGCTTCACCCAACGCCAGCCCAAAGACGGCGACCCTGCCTCACAAAAAACCGATGCTTATCTAGGGTACGATGACAAAAATCTTTATATCGTCATGGTGTGCTTCGATTCCGAACCCGATAAACTCCGCGCCCGCATGACCCGACGCGAAGGCGCATTTGGCGATGATTTTGTCGAAATCACCCTTGATACTTTTCACGACCGTTTGCATGGTTTCGTGTTCTGGTCAAATCCTGTGGGGGTGCAAGCCGATGGACTCTGGAATGAAAACCGCGCGCCGGGTCCTGACGACGGACCCGATTTTTCTTTCGATACGGTGTGGGATTCCGAAGCCCAAATTACCGAAGATGGCTATGTCGTCTATATGGCGATTCCCTTTAAAAGCCTGCGCTTTTCACCAAATGACGAGCAGACCTGGGGCATCACCTTGCTCAGACACATTCCACGCGCCAACGAATGGTCATACTGGCCGCATGTGTCGAGCCGCGTTCAAGGGCGTTTAAATCAGGCGGGCGTGGTACAGGGACTTGCGAATATCTCGCCTGGTCGCAACATTCAATTGATTCCCTATGCCGCCTTGCGTTCGTTTCGCGCCCTCGATACACGCGATTTCAACAATCCGCAATTCGCCAGCAAGCGCGCCGAATTCGATGGCGGGCTGGATGCGAAATTCGTTTTAAAAGACAGTCTGGTTTTGGATTTAACCTTCAATCCCGATTTCAGCCAGGTGGAATCCGACGAACCGCAAGCCACCGTCAATCAGCGATTCGAGGTTTTCTTTCCCGAAAAACGCCCGTTTTTCCTCGAAAATTCCGGCTTTTTTCAAACTCCAATCAATTTACTCTTCACCCGCCGCATCGCTGACCCGCAATTTGGCGCGCGACTCACCGGCAAACTCGGCAAATACAATATCGGCGCGTTGATTGCCGATGACGAGTCGCCCGGTAAGGCGGTTGCAAACGGCGACCCGCTCGAAGACAAACGCGCGCTGTTCACGGTTGCCCGCGTCAGCCGCGACATTTTGAATCAATCGAGCATCGGCGCAATCTATACTGACCGCGAATTTGAAAACAGTTTCAATCGCGTCGGTGGCATCGATGCGCGATTTAAATTGAATTCGCAATGGGTGACCAGTATGCAGGCGGTTGCCAGTTCCACCCGCTTTCTCGATGGCACGAAGATGAACGGCACGGCTTATTATGCCAATCTCGATTTCACCTCAAGAAAGGTTGGTTATTTCGCAAGCTATCAGGATTTCTCGAAAGGCTACCGTACCCAGACCGGATTTTTTCAACGCCCGGATATTCGCGAGACGACCAACTTTTTCCGCTATACCTTCAGACCCGAAGGAAAACGCTTAATCTCCTGGGGTCCGAATGCGATTGCCATTCACAGTTGGGATCACGATGGCACGAAGTTAAACGAATCTTACATTCAGGAACTCAATTTTGAATTTGCCCGACAAACCTTTGCGCAGGTTTTTTATGCGACTGAAAGCGAAGTGTTAAGACCGCGTGATTTTCCGGGACTCACACGCGCGACCAATTACCATCGCACCAATCAAGGTTTCCAAATCAACAGCTCTTACTTTTCCGAAGTCAGCATTAATACGGAATGGCGGTTCGGACAGCGGTTGAATTTTGTTCCCGCTGCGGGTGAGTTGCCGGAAATCGAAAACCGCACCACAGGCTTTTTCGGACTGACGGTAAGACCCGCCACGCGACTCAAAATTGATAACACCTACATCTTTGAACGGCTGGCGCGGCGTGACAGCGGCGCGGGCATTTTTAACAATCACATCTACCGTTCAAAGTGGAACTGGCAATTCAACCGCGCCCTCTCTTTGCGATTGATTTTCCAGTACGATACGGTATTGGCAAATCCTGAGTTGACCTCTTTGCAAACCACGAAAAATTTCAATGCCGATTTTCTCGTTACCTGGTTGCCGCATCCGGGCACGGCGCTCTACATCGGTTATAACAGCAACCTGCAAAATCTTGACCCGGCGTTGCGCGTCAATGATTTCGGCATTCTTAGACCCAGAGACCGTTTCATTAATGATGGCCGGCAATTATTCGTGAAGTTTTCATACTTGTTTAGACTGTGAAAAAGATGTTTTCACCACAGAAACACAGAGGAAAGATGAAGAGGTGAGGAGGTGAAAAGGTGAAGAGGTGAAACATCCAAATGTTTCCCTTCTCCCCTTCTCCCCTTCTCCCTTTCTTCTTCTTTGTGTCTCGGTGTCTCTGTGGTTTTTCTAATCCCCAATAGATGAAGGAGAAAAAATGGAAGACCTGCGTTATCCGATTGGCAAATTCAATTTTCAAGAAGAACTGAACGACGAGCAGATTAAAGCAGCGATTGAAGCGATAGCCGAAACGCCCGCGAAATTACGCGCGGCAATCGCCGGACTCACCGACGCGCAACTCGATACGCCCTATCGCGAAGGCGGTTGGACAGTGCGACAGGTTGTGCATCATGTGGTTGACAGTCACGTGAACAGTTATATTCGCTTTCGCCTGGCGCTCACCGAAGAGGTACCGACCATCAAGCCTTACGATGAAGGCGCGTGGGCTGAACTCATCGACGCGAAAACTTTACCTGTAGAAGTATCGCTCGCTCTGCTTGAACCGTTGCACGAGCGTTGGGTCACGCTGCTTCGCGCTCTCACCAGTGAAGATTTACAACGCGAATTTCGCCACCCGGAACTCGGCACCGTGCCCCTTGCAAAAAATATCGGCTTGTACGCCTGGCATGGTAAACACCACACCACGCACATTACCAATTTACGTGAACGGGAAGGATGGAGTTAGAAGAAAGGGAGAGTGAGAGAAAGAAAGGGAGAAAGGGAGAAGGGGAGAAAGGGTGATAAAATTTGTTTGGCGCTTATTTAACTCTCTGCATCGGACGCATTATTTCGAGATTTAGAAAAATTCGGACTGCAAGAAAAATCTCCCTTTCACCTCTTCACCTCTTCTCCCCTTCTCCCTTTCTCCCCTTCTCCCTTTCTCCCCTTCTTCTTTCAGGGTTCAAGACATTTGCGGGTTGCAGAAGAATCAGCGGCGCGACGCGCTTCGGCATTTTGTGTCGCGCCGGGTTTGATTTTGTCGGTGACGCAAATTTTATCGCGAGTGATTTTCGCTACGGCTAAATATGAAGTGATTTTATTGGGATTATCGGGGTCTTCGCTGGCATTGACGCGAACGATTAAAGCGATGGGAACCGCTTTGCCCGCTTTTTTCACCGCTCGCCATTCGGCTTTGGCTCCGAGCGAACTGAATGCCGAAGTTACCACTGTCCAGTAATCCAGTTCATGTTTTTTGCCGTCGGGCGCAATTACGGTGACGGATGAGCGTAAATCGCCCTCTTCGACTAAGAGTTTATACCCGGCAATCCCCGGACAACTTTGCACACTGCTTTCGCTTTCGCGGTCAAGGCGAATCGTCTTGCAGGATTTTTCTTCGAGACTTGTATAAACGCTTGTCGGTGTTTGCGCGGTTGCAGAAACACCAAACGCCAGCAGGTTGAGGAAAAGCAACAGCGCCAGACGGCTCAAAAATATTTTCATTCAGTTCATCCGATAACAATCGCCAGAATTTGTTGAGGCACGGTGTAATTGCGCCCATTCGAGGTGCGGCTGTAAAACAGCAAGCCTTCATCATTGCCGAGAATCGAACTGTCAATCCAGGTAACGTGCAAAGTGCCTGTGCTATCGACCGCCATTGAAACGCTGTGCGCGCGTCCGCGATTGCGTGTGGCGTTGGAAATCTGCACCGGGTCGCCAAAGCTTTGCCCGTTATCCGAAGATTTCAACACATAGGCTTGACGACTGCGGTCTTCATCGTTGTTGTAAGCGACATAAACGACATTCTCAAATGCCGTCACTACGGTTTTATGAATATCCGCGCCGGGATTGTTGCTCAGGTTAAGCGGTGTCACGAAGCTATCACCGCCATCGGTTGAGCGCGAAAAGAATGCTTGCGAAGAACCGTCTTCGACCACTTCATTCCAGACGACATTGATTTGCCCTGAAGATGAAGTTTTGATTTGTGGCTCGGCAGCGGCTCCTGCGCCGGAGATTTTTTTCGGTTCTGAAAACGTGTTGCCGCCATCGGTTGAGCGCGCATACATAATGGCGCTGATGCCCGACCCCTCATCCTGCCAAATCACATGAATATTGTCATTCGGGTCAACGGCAATTTCCGGGTCAAAGGCATTACCGGCAGAACGCGACACATCGACCAATTCCGTGAAGGTATCGCCTAAATCGGTCGAGCGCGTAAACACCACGCGGCGATGAGCCGCAGGCAAATCGTACCAGACGATGTTGAGGCTTTCTGCCGAGTCGAGCGCAATGCGCGGCGCAAATGCCCCGCCATCATTGGGCGTAATATTTCGGGCTTTTTTAAATTTTGCGTTCTTGAGTGAACGCAGCAAATAAACCTGCGTCGTACCATTTCGATTATCGTGATAGGTGATATAGATATGCACTTTGCCGACGCGATTGACGGCAACCGATGGACCGAACGCTTCGCCGTTGGAATTTGACAGGTTGCGCGTGACCGGGAAATTATCCCAGTTCAACCCGCCATTGGTTGATTGCGTGAAAAAGATTTGGCTGCCCGGGGTTCCGGCGCTTGGAGGTTTCGTAGCCGTCGACATCATCAATAACAATCTGTCTGTTCGGTCGATATTGATGGACGGCGCGCGTTGCGCGCCCGCGCCCGGAATCTGGGCTTCAACAACGGGAACGATAATTTGACGATAAGGCAATGCGCCCGCCATCACGATTAAAGCGAGCGTGAAAAAGATAAGGATGAATCGTTTGTTCATGATTTCTCACCGGAAGATTTTCAATTGGGAGAATGAGCGCAAGGTTGATGTTACACGACTCGGAAAGCTCACTTCAACCGTTTCATTCGACATTCATCATTTGCAAACCTTGCTATCAATGCATTCAGGGAAACCTTCAGCTCCGGATTGTCATCTTGAATCGAATTTTGAAAGCCATTAAAATCCCCGCTGTCTTTATTGCTCCTTCACGATGTGCAGACAATCGATTGTCGTTTCAGTTAAACCGAAAAACTTCGGGAGTCTAATTTATGAAAAAACTCTTGGCTCTGATGTTCCTTACTGTCGCCTTGCTTGCGATAGGCGCGGGGCACAACCACACACGCAAAACGCAAAGCGCCGCGCCGACCTTCAGCAATGAAGTGGTGCGCATCTTTCAGCGTAATTGTCAGGTCTGTCATCATCCGGGCGACATCGCGCCGTTTTCATTGATGAGCTATCGCGAAGCGCGTCCCTGGGCGCGTTCGATTCAAGAGCGCGTGGTGATGCGTTCGATGCCACCCTGGAAAGCGACTGCCGGTTGCGGCGAATTTCAAGATGCGCGGGTGTTGACGGATGAAGAGATTTCAACAATTTCGCAATGGGTCGAAAACGGCTCCCCCGAAGGCGATACCGCGATGCTGCCTGCGCCGCTCGATTTCAGCAGCAACTGGGCGCTTGGCGAACCCGATATGATTCTCACGCCCGATGAAGATTACACCGTCGAGCCGGGGCGGGATATTTATCGCTGCTTTACCATGCCGACGAATTTGAAAGGCGACCGCTTCGTTCAAGCGGTTGACATCAAACCGGGCAATCGCAACGTTGTCCATCACGTCATTTTGTACATAGACGAAACCGGCGCATCGGTTGACCTCGATGCCAAAGACCCGGGTCCCGGCTATACGTCGTTTGGTGGGCCAGGCTTTGATTTATTCGGCACGCTTGGCGGTTGGGCGCCCGGCGAACGCGCCCGCCTGGTTCCTGATGGCGTGGCTTATAAAGTGAAAGCCGGTTCGCGCATCGTCGCGCAGGTGCATTATCATCCGCGAGGTCTCACGGAAAAAGACCGCACGCAAATCGGCATCTATTTTTCCCGAAAGCCAGTAACCAAGGGGTTAAATTGGGCGCCGATTCTTAACACCAATTTCACCATCCCTGCCGATAATGCGAACTATCCGGTTAATGCCGCATTGCCTATTCCACTGGGTTTTGACGCGCATGCCATCGGCATTTTTCCGCATATGCATTTGCTCGGTAAAAAAATGAAAGTCGAAGCGCGGTCAATCGGCGGGACTGAGTGTTTGATTAACATCGATGATTGGAATTTCAACTGGCAGGGGGCGTATTACTACAAAGAGCCTGTCGCATTGAAAGGCGGGACGCTGCTCACCTTGAATGCGATTTTTGATAATTCGGCGAACAATCCTTTCAATCCCAATTCGCCGCCTAAAGCGGTGCGCTGGGGCGAACAGACGACCGATGAAATGGCTATCGCGTTTGTCCTGTTTACCTTTGATTCGGATAACCTGGCGCTGTCGTCGCCGCATATTAACGGCGTGGAATTTGACGCGAGCAGCAATCGCTTGATTGTTACAGGCAGCGGTTTTTTAATTGGCGCAGATATTGAAATCAACGGCGTCAGAGTGAAAGACACGCGCAATCACAAAAAGGCGAAGAAAGCCAGCAAACATCTCTATTCAAGCGATGATTGGCAGAGGCTCTTGCCACGCGGCACAACAGCAAAAATCACTGTGCTCAATACCGACGGGGTGCGTTCTGCGGAATACGGTTTCACCTTGCATTAGAATTGAGTCCACAACGTCAAGGGAACCTATGACTACGAGTGTTTCAACGAATTGGCTTGAACTGATTGAACGGCTGCCTGCCGACAGCCAACTGATTTTGCGCAATATCGCTTGGGAAGAGTACGAAGAGTTGCTTGAGCAAGTCGGTGAAGCATCAGGATTGCGAATCAATTATCAAGATGGGATGTTGCAAATTATGACTCTTTCATCCGCTTAACGGACGCAATTTAACCATTCATCTTTTGCAGGAAGACCGTTATATCGAATCCCCCACAAGTCTTGCTTTACCTTTGCTCACCGCTCAACGGCTCACAGATTTTCTCATTCGTATGCGCAACGAAGGCGAGTTTCAAGCTCTTATCGCCTTTGATGAATGGCTGCAATCCCAAACCCCAGTCTAATTTTTTCTTCTCACTTAACCGTTTGAATTTTCGCGAGGCTCACCGCAATCTGGGCGGCGACGCGGGCGTTGTTGGTAAGCAAGGCTTGATTGGCGCGCAGCGAACGCCCGGCGGTTATCTCCTTCATCTGTTCAAGCAGAAACGGCGTCACCGCTTTGCCGCGAATAGCGCGCGCCTGTGCGAGTTTCAACGCCTCACCTGTCGCGCGTTCGATGTCGTTTGCCGGTATTTCAAAGGCTTGGGGAATCGGCACACAAACCAGTAACCCGCTTGTCGATTGCATCTGCCAGTGAGCGAGCGCGAGTCGCGCAACTTCGTCAGCCGATTGCACACTGACATCGACCGGCAAGCCACTCGAACGCGAATAAAATGCCGGAAATTCTTGGGTTTGAAATCCCACAACCGGTACACCGAGGGTTTCCAGTTGCTCGATGGTTTTCGGCAAATCCAAAATCGCTTTGGCTCCCGCACACACGCAGATTACCGGAAACTCTGCGAGCGCCGTTAAGTCCGCCGATATATCGAAGGTCTCGCTGACGCCGCGATGCACGCCGCCGATGCCGCCGGTTGCAAAAACCTTGACGTTGCCAAGCCAGGCAAGTTTCAGCGAAGCCGACACGGTCGTCGCGCCCCATTTGCGCCTGAGCATCACGCCCGCGAAATTGCTTAAACTGACCTTTTCAATCGGGCTATCATCGGGCGCGCAACTTTTCGCAAACACCTTCAATTCATCGTCGCTCAGTCCAATGGTTGGGCGTCCGTCAACGATAGCCACGGTTGCGGCAAGCGCGCCGATCTCCCGAATGATTTGTTCGCAGGCGCTTGCGGTTTCCAGATTGAGCGGATAAGGCAAGCCGTGCGCGATGACGGTGGATTCGAGCGCCACGACGGGCTGCTGATTGATAATCGCCTGTTGAATCGGTTCAGGAATATTTATTCTCGCATTCGTCATTTATCATTCGTCCCCAGTTGTAAATTCGCGTGTAAGCATAGCAATAACGAATGACGAATGACGAATGACTACGGTATACTTTCGCGCGCAACGCTTGCAGGAATAAATTCTTTGACAGGAGATCAAGACAAGCATGGATAACGTGATAGCTGTGATTCTGGGTGGAGGCGTTGGTCAGAGACTTTTTCCGCTAACCCGTCAACGAGCCAAACCGGCGGTTCCGCTCGGCGGCAAATATCGGTTAATCGATATACCGGTTTCCAACTGCATCAATTCGGATGTGCTTCGCATTTTCATTCTTACGCAATACAACTCCGCTTCACTCAATCGTCACATCGCGCGCACCTATCGGTTCAGCCGGTTCACCAATGGCTTTGTCGAAATTCTCGCGGCGGAAATCACGCCGTCGAGTCCCGACTGGTTTCAAGGCACCGCCGATGCGGTGCGCCAATGTTTTCATCACCTCGAAGATTACACCGATGATACGGTTCTGGTTTTATCGGGCGATCATCTCTATCGCATGGATTACCGCAAATTCGTCGAACGCCATCAGGTGACCAATGCCGATTTGACGATTTCCGTCACCGCGGCGCGCGCCGAAGACGCTTCGGGGTTTGGTCTGTTAAAGATTGACGAGAGCGGGCGGGTCATCGAATTCAAAGAGAAACCCAAAGGCGAGGAACTTGAAGCCATGCGCGTTGATACCACGACGCTTGGACTGAGCGCCGAAGAAGCCTCGCGTCGCCCGTTTCTCGCGTCGATGGGCATTTATGTTTTCAAGAAAAAGGTGCTCGGCGAGTTGCTGTTGAAGGATATGCCGACGGCGATTGATTTCGGCAAAGAGGTCATCCCGGAAGCTTTGTCGCGTTATAATGTCCAGGCGCATTTGTTTGACGGTTACTGGGAAGACATCGGCACCATCAGCGCCTTCTATCGCGCCAATCTCGATATGACCTTGCCGTTACCGCCGTTTAATGCTTTTGATACGGAATCGCCGATGTACACCCGCCCGCGTTATTTGCCCGGCTCGAAAATTCTCGATTGTCAGGTGCAAGGCAGCATCATTACCGAAGGTTGTATCTTGAACGGGTCGGTCATCAAAAATTCGGTTATTGGCATTCGCGCCCGCGTTGAACACGGCTCACACCTTGAAGGGGTGTTGATGATGGGGTCGGATTACTATCAAACGCTTGATGTGATGCAGATGGATATCGCCGCAGGCCGACCGCGAGTTGGCGTCGGGCAAAACTGTTTTATTCGCAAAGCTATCATCGATAAAAATGCCCGTATCGGTTCGGGCGTGCGCATTGTCAATGAAGCCAACCGGCAACATCACGATGGTGACGGTTTTTTTATTCGCGAAGGCATTGTCATCGTGCCGAAAAACGGCGAGATTGCCGATGGCACAGTGATTTAGCGGGTTAATTTTTTAGAAACCATCCTGCCCGCGCTGGTGCTCGCGGCTAAATCCGTTTGCTCATTTAACCTTTTCGTGAAGCCACCTTGCATTTTTGTTACAAATGGTTTTTCAATCGGCGCTGCGTTGAAAAACCATTACCACTTCGCTATAGTCAATCGGCATACTCAAACAGTTGCAAAAGCTCCGGTGACAACTTATTCCCCTCACGCAAGAGCTTTCGCTTTACAGTAACGATCAATTCCAATTCGGAGGATGAACATCATGTCAGCATTAACAGATAAATACGGACCGATTTACATTTTAGCGGAACAGTTGGGCGGCACCGGCTTGGCTGCCAACGAAGAGAACGGTCACATAACCGTTAGCGGTACGTTGCCAACCAAATATGATGTGAATAAAGTCTGGGATAAAGCCAAAGAGATTGATCCGGGTCTTGATGACGGCGATTTGACCTTGAATTTCTCTACCGCGCGTTCAGACATCTATGGACATTACACGGTCGAATCCGGCGATTCGCTTTCCAGAATTGCCAAAGAGGTGACGCACGGAAAACTTACCTATCAACAGATTTTTGAAGCCAACCGTGATCAATTGAACGACCCCGATATGATTAAAGTCGGTCAGAAACTGGTGATTCCGAATTTTGAGTAATCAAGCTCAAATGGTTAAACCGAAAGTAGAGCAAGCCGCAAAATGCTTGCTCTACTTTTTTTCAGGAGAATGACAATGAAAGAACAACTGGTGGCTTTATTGACCGCAAAAGTCGGGCTTGATGAAGAGAAAGCCAATCAAGCCGTCGATACGATTTTGGAATATATAAAATCCAACCCCGAACAAATCACCGAGTATCTGGGGAAATTCGGGATGGGCGGAGTCGCCGATAAAATCGGCGGGTTGTTGGGCTGATTTGCGTTCGGCAATTCTCTCATATGAAATATCGGCTGGCAATTTTCGACTTCGACGGAACTTTAGCCAACTCATTTCCCTTTTTTGTTCGCGTATTCAATCAACTCGCCGAACAGCATGATTTCAAGGGAATCGCTCCGGATTTGGTGCCGACTTTCAGGCATTACACTGCCAGGCAGATGATGGAATATGTAGGAATGCCTGCCTGGAAACTTCCGCTTGTGGCAAAGCACTTTATCTCTTTGATGCGGCAAAATGCGGCAAGCATCCCGCTGTTTGAACAGATTGACGAGGTGTTGCCGCATCTGGCGAATAACGGCGTGACACTGGCAATCGTTTCATCAAACTCATATGACAATGTAAGCCGGATTCTGGGTCCTGCAAATAAAAAGTTAATTGACCAATTTGAGTGTGGAATGTCGATTTTTGGCAAACCCGCGAGAATCCAGAAGGTACTCAGAAAGACCGGCATTTCCTGTCACGAATCCATCTATATCGGCGACCAAGTTACCGACCTGGAGGCAGCGCGTAAGGAAAACGTAGCTTTTGGAGCGGTGTCCTGGGGGTATGGAACGATTGAATCACTCAGAGCACATTTTCCTGAAGAAGAATTCGATCAGGTTTCCGCTTTAAAAAGAATTGTCTGAACAACCCATTGAACATACACGAAATTCACGCAGGCAAGTGAGTTCATCCGTTTGTCATCGCGACCACAACGGTTCAATGGCATGAAGTTAAGACCGGCAGCCAACGCCAATCACCGTATCAACGCTTCTCTTCCCTATCGCAAGCCACTGAGTCGTTTCAAAATTTTCCCTGCCGAGCCGCGCAAAAATCGTTCAAGCGAATATTCCGAAGCCAGTTGCTGATTGGCAATTGAATAGGTCGGATAAACATGAATCATCGATGAGAGTTCGCTGATCTTCCAGTTTTGCGCGATGGCGATTGCCCATTCGTGAATCACTTCACCGGCGCGTTCGGCAACAACGGTTGCGCCCACCACGGTGCCATCTTTTTTATGAATGACTTTGATAAACCCTGAGGTATCGCTTTCGGTTACGGCGCGGTCAACGCGCCCCATCTCGACGACCCGCGCCTCGAGGTTGTCGCCATACTTGACTCGCGCTTCAGCTTCCGTCAATCCGGCGTGAGCGATTTCGGGATCGGTGAAGGTTGTCCAGGGAACCGATTGCGCCAGCCCTTTTAACGAACCGGGAAAGAGCGCATTGCGCGCCGCAATAAAAGCCTGATAGGCGGCATAATGGGTAAATTGCGGACCGCCCAGACAATCACCCGCCGCATAAATATGCTTGACATTGGTTTGTAAATTTTCATCAACCGGAATGCCCTTTTCGCTAAACTGCACACCGGCTTTCTCCAACGCCATCGTATCAATATTGGGGGCGCGACCGGTGGCAACCAGTAAAGCGTCGCAACAGAATTCGCCGACATTGGCGCGTAGCGTCATCCCACAGGAAGTTTGCGCGACAGAAAAGACTCTGGCATCGAGAAAAAGTTTGGCGCCCTCCGCTTGCAAACAACGGGTTAAGACCGCCGCGGCTTCCGGTTCATCTTTAGGAAGCAAACGCGGGCGGGAATGCAGAAGGGTGACATCGGAACCCAGTCTTAAAAAGGCTTGCGCCATTTCGATGCCGACGGGTCCACCGCCCATCACTACAAATTTTTCCGGCAGGGTTTCCATCTCGAAGATGGTCTCATAGGTCAGGTAAGGCACTTCGGAAAAGCCTCTGATTTGCGGCAATCGCGGTCGCGCTCCTGCACAGATGAGAATGTTTTTTGCAACGATTCGCTTTTCGCCTTCAGCCATCGTAATGGCGAGCGTCTGCGGGTCTGCAAACCGCGCTTGCCCCATCACCACATCGATGCCCTGAGCGCCCAACGTCCGGGGTTCTTCGTGCTGATAAATTGCGGCAATCGAACTGCGAACATAAGCCATCACCGCTTTGAGATTGACCGGCTCCAGCGCCGCCGTCAGACCAAAGCGCGAAGCCAGGCGTGTTTGTTGCGCAACCTTTGCGGCTTTGAGCAGGGCTTTACTCGGCACACATCCCGTCCAGGTGCAATCGCCGCCGATGCGATGCTTTTCAATCAGGGCAACCCGTGCCCCAACCTGCGCCCCAACCTGTGCCGCCGTCAATCCGCCGGAACCTGCGCCGATAATCGCCAGATCGTATTTTTCACTCATTGAACCGCTCCTGTTCATTAGCTAAGGGGCGCAGGGATGCAGCAACTCAACAGCTTTCATCATCGGATGCCCCCACACCATAACCCATTTTTTGCGTAACCGAATTTGACAGTCTCCCCTGGCTGATTTCGCCTGTCCCATCAGCTTTTTATTTTTTGAGCGCCGCGAGAATATCGCCGATTGGCGGTCTTTCGCTCTGGTCATTGCCAACCTGCGAAAGCGTTAAACGTCCCTCGCGGTTGACCACAAAATCGCCGCCTTTTTGCAAAGTATCGCCATCGGGCAAACGCCCCAACTTGCCTTGAAAAATAAATTTCATGTACCGGCGAATAATGTTTGGCCCGTAGGCTTGCCAGATGGAAAATCTGCCAAGCCCGTAGGCGTGATAAGCCGCAAGCTCCACATCTGACAAGAAACGCATTTGCGGAAAAAATTCCGCAGGGCGTTCAATGCGCTGGGCTTTAAAAAACCGCTCCAGAAAATGTTTGCGAAAATATGGCAGCCAATCGCTCAGAATTTTCACAGGCGCAAACGAAATTACCAGTATTTGCGCGTTTAATTCCGTCAACTCTCGTTGTATATCGGGCTGATGCAACTGCACCAGATGCTCGGCTCAAAGCACTCAAGCAAGATGGCGCAAAAACACCAGACTTACGGGCTTCGCATAATTTGCAAGATGGACACTATCGCCATCAACTGCCGGCAAAGTGAAATCGGGCGCGAGTTCGCCAATTTTAGGTTGGCGCAATTGGTTATCGGGCATTTCTTTCTCCGGTAAACTGCGAAATCTTTGTCAGTAGTCCGAACGTGAGGCAGAGCATTTGAATCCGCGCGCTCCTTGCGGTCGGGTTACTGATTATTTTCAACCTTCAACATCGGTCGCGTAATCTACACTCAGTTTAATTTGTCCGCAACGCGCACAAGCCAGCACATCAACGAAACGCTCTTCGTTATTGTCTGTGAACAAAACCGTCACTTCTTTGCCCGCAAATAAATAGGCAGGGCGCATTGCGCTGCCGCACGCTGCGCAAGCCGGCGGCTTTGCCTGAGACCCATTCAGCCTGGCTGCGCGAGCGGTCTGCTCATCAGCCGTTGCCGCCGACTCCTCATCTTCGAGATAGATACCGCGCCGGTTGAGTTCGGCTTCGGCAATCTGCAAAGCGGTTTCGTGATAATCGTCATAATCTTCGCAAACGATTTGCAACAGTTCTTCGTCAGAAAATTTCGCGATGCGTTCTTTGAATTCTCGTTGTTGTTCTTCACTCCACATAATTGCTCCTTTCTATCGTGACAGGTCGCCAAGCCGGTGTTGCAACAAGGTCACAGCGACGAGTGCGGCGGTTTCGCTTCTGAGTATCCGTCGTCCGAGGGTGACCGCTTTGGCTCCACATTGGTTGAAGCAATCAATCTCGTCATCGCCCCAACCGCCTTCGGGTCCAATCATCACCGTCACCGCGTCTTTATTGATTAATTCGCTCATTGTCTGGTCAAGTAACGCGCCGCCACGTTCATTAAAAAAAATGATTTCGCCCTGTGATTCGCTGTCATGAGTTGCAATAAATTTGTCAATCGCGCTTGGCTTTTCGATTGCAACCAGGGTTCGCCGCCCCGATTGTTTCAACGCTTCAAGGGCAATGCGATGCCAGCGGTCTTGCCGTTTGTTCGCCTGTTCGGCATTTAATTTCATATCGGCGCGCGCGGTCGCCAGCGGCACAATGCGCGATACCCCGAGTTCGGTGGCTTTCTGCACAATCAAATCAAACTTCTCACCTTTCACCAGCGCCTGCGCCAAAGTGATAGCAAGCGGCGATTCAACTACATCGGTTAACGCTTCACCAATTTCAACGACTGCCAATTTGGATTTGGCTTCCACGAACTGGCAGCGATATTCCTGACCGCACCCGTCGAAAACAAAAACTTCATCGCCCGCCTGCAATCGCAAAACGCGCAGCAGGTGATGCGATTCGTCACCGGAAAGGGTGATGCGACGGTCGTTAATCGCATCGGGCGAAGCGTAAAATCTGCGACGTTGCATCAGATGTCACCTCTTCGCGCCACCAGCATTGACCACTCGCCGGCTTCCTGACATTCGATAATTTTTAAATTGAATTGCGCGGCGCTTCGCTGAACATCTTCGCGCAAAGTGGTGAGAATACCTGAAAGAATCATCACCCCCGCATCTTGCAAACACGCGGCAAGGTCGCCCATCAAGGCAATGATGACTTCGGCGGTCAGATTGGCGACCACCACATCAAAGGTCTGCCCGGCAAATTCGGCGGGTTCACCGACTCGCGCATCAATATTTTTTTCAACCTTGTTGATGGCAATGTTTTCCCCGGCGACTTCGACGGCAAGCGGGTCAATATCAATCGCGGTGATGCGCGACGTCGGCACAAGCAGCGCCGCGCCGATGGCAAGAATCCCTGTGCCGGTGCCAACGTCAATCATGGTGCCGCCCTGCCAGTATTTTTCGATGGCTTCAAGACAAAGCCGTGTGGTTTCGTGGGTGCCTGTACCGAATGCCATGCCCGGGTCGATTTGAATAACCGCGCGAGCCTCACGCTTTTCGGGCACTTTCCACGACGGCGCAACCAGCAAACGATTGCCGATATGGATTGGCTCAAAGCCTTCTTTCCATTTCTGCATCCAGTCCTGTTCGGGAATCGCTTCGAGGGTAATAGCGAAAAGCGAATTTAAAATTCCGGCGCGCGCAAATTCGGCTTCGATGAGCCTGGCTAAATTGTCAGAATCGCGTTGCTCGTCAAAGTAAGCGCCGAGTTTTGTACGCTCCGGTGATTCTTCAAGAGTGATGGTTCCGGTTGCCCCCATATCAAATAGTATTGAACCGGCGAGTTCTTCCGCATCCGGCGCAACGGTGAGGCTCACCAGATGCCAGATTTTATTCGAGAATTTGTCATTCATAACCTGCGGCAATACTACTTGTGAGCGCGAGGCTTTTCAAATTGCGGCTGGCAAAGTTCCGGTGAGATTGCAATTCGTCATCAATCCCGGCTTACAAAATTTAACCCTTCACTTCACAGGTTCAGCGTGGTGGGTTAAGCTTTCGGCAAATCAAAACCTTTGCAACGCAAGCTTTCGGCAATTCTTGCGTGAAGGAGTAACGGAAATGAGAAAGCAACCTGCAAACCTCAGCCGGTCGTCTGCGCCCTTGTTGCGTGATTTGCGCGAGATGATTACCGATGCAAAACAGTTGGTCGCTCAATCGGTCAATTCAACGCTGGTGATGTCGTATTGGAGCATCGCGCACCGCATCCGTCAGGATATTCTCAAAGGCAAACGTGCTCGTTACGGCGAAGAGATTGTCGCGACAATGTCACGACAATTGGTAGAAGAATTTGGTAATGGTTTTACTGAGAAAAACCTGCGTCGCATGATTCAATTCGCTGAAATATTTTCCGACTATGAAATTGTCGTTACACTGTCACGACAATTGAATTGGAGCCATTTCGTTACGATCATTTCGCTCAAAGATACGTTGCAACGCCAATTTTATGCGGAGATGTGTCGCATTGAACGTTGGAGTGTTCGTACCCTCAGACAGAAAATCGGCGGGATGCTTTATGAGCGCGCGGCGCTTTCCAAAAAGCCTGCAAAACTAATCGAAAAAGAGTTGCAGACGTTGCGCGAAGATGACCGTTTAACCCCCAGCATGGTTTTTCGCGACCCCTATTTTCTGGACTTTCTCGGACTCAAAGAAACTTTCGATGAAAAAGATTTGGAGTCGGCGATTATTGTTTTAGCAACGACGACGGGCAGAGTTTTTCCAGAACGCATTTATCGCATTGCGGGCGGCGGGCGATGCACACAGCGCGACCGTGATAAATCAACAGGTGCGAAAAATCTATCCAGTCATTTTTCGGCACCAGTTCAAGCAAATCCTGTTCTATCTTTTCCGGCGCGCTGTTTTGCGTGAGTCCCAATAACTGCGTAAGGCGCGAAACGTGCGTGTCAACCACCACACCTGACGCCACCCCGAACGCATTGCCCATCACCACGTTTGCGGTCTTGCGCGCTACGCCGGGGAGTCGCAACAACTCCTTGAAATCCTGCGGCACCTGCCCGCCGAATTCTTCGACCAGCAATTTACAAGCGCCCTGAATGGATTTCGCTTTGTTGCGATAAAATCCGGTCGAGCGAATATCCTGTTCGAGTTCGGCAAGCGGCACCTGCAAATAATCTTCCGCCTTGCGGTATTTGCGAAACAGCTCGGCGGTAACCATATTCACCCGCTCGTCTGTACATTGCGCCGCAAGAATCGTCGCAATCAACAGTTCAAGCGCATTGGCGTGATTCAAACTGCATTTGACATCGGGGTAGGCTTTTCTGAGTAAACTGATAATTTTTCGGGTGCGTTGTTTTTCTTCGGCGCTCTTCACTCGGCTCTCCTGTTTACGCTTCACTTGTGTCTTGCGCGGCAAGTTGTTTTTGCATGGCTTCGGCAAGTGCCGTGAGTCCTTTAAACGGGCGAATCATCACTTCAAACTCGACAATTTTTCCGTCTTCATTGAAGCGAATGAGGTCTACGCCTTTTAAAGAAAATTCGCCAACCCGCGCGCTGAATTCCAAGGTCCAACTCGTGCCGTCGGTCATCTCGCGGTGATAGTGAAAATCTTCGAGCACCATCGAAGCAGCGGTGAGATAACTTGCCGTGAGTGTTTTACCTTCTTTCGGTTTCCACAAAAACGGCGAATGAAAACGCGCCTCGTCGGCGAGCAATTCGCCCAGCGCATTCATATTTCGCGTCTTCACGCATTCGTGCCAGTTTGCCAATGCCTGTTCAATTTTAGTCATTTTTCCTCGGTGTTGAGTCAATGAAGTAACAGAAAAATACCTTAGCACAGAAGAAGGGGAGACGAGGAGAAGAAGGGTACTCAATTTCTTTACACAACCAAAACGAACTCTCCGATCAATTGATCAAAAGAAGCGGTGAAAAATTTCGTCTCCCTCTCTCCCTTTCTTCATTTCTTCATTAAAGTCTCTGTAGTGAAAATTTTTTCAATCCCTGTTCATTAAGGCTTCAATGTCTTCAATGGTTTTCGGCACCCGCGATGATAAGACCTCTGCGCCTTCCGTTGTAACCAGCACATCGTCTTCGATGCGAATGCCGATGCCGCGATAACGCTCATCAACCTCCTCTAAATCTGCGGCGATGTAAAGTCCCGGCTCAATTGTGAGCACCATTCCCGGCTCCAGGGTGCGCCATTCATCGGCGACTTTGTAAGCTCCAACGTCGTGAACATCCATGCCTAGCCAGTGACTGGTGCGGTGCATATAAAATTTTTCGTACTGTTTTTCTTCGATAATTTTGTCAATCTCGCCTGTCAGTAATCCGAGTTTCAGCAAGCCTTCGACCAGCACGCGAACCGTCACATTATGCGGGTCAATGAAAGTCGCGCCGGGACGTACCGCTTCGATGGCAGCGAGTTGAGCGTCCAGCACGACTTGATAGACGTCGCGCTGCGCCTGAGTGAACCGACCGTTTGCAGGCATGGTGCGCGTCACATCGCCGGTGAAGTAATCGAATTCCGCGCCCGCGTCAATCAACAGCAAATCGCCGTCTTTAATCGGCGCATTGTTGGTGATGTAATGCAACACCGTAGCGTTTGCGCCGGTGCCGACAATCGGCGCGTAACCGTGACGAGGGCTGCCGTGTTTGCGAAACACATAACGCAATACGGCTTCGATTTCGTATTCGTACATTCCGGGCTTTAACGCATGCATTGCCGCGATGTGACCTTCGCTGGTAATGTCAACGGCGCGTCGCAAAGCTTGTAAATCATCTGCGGTCTTAACGAGCCGCATCTCATGCAGCAGGTCAACCGGGTCAACAATGGCTTTTGGCCCATAGCCGTTGCGCTGCCGGTCGCGTTGAAAGCGGCGAAGCCAGCCAACCACACGCTCATCAAAGCGCGAATCATTGAAGCGATAATAGAGGGTATCGGCTTTGGCAATCAGTTTCGGCAATTCTTCGTCAAGTTTGTCGATGGTGAAAGCGGCGTCGGCAAAGAAGTCGCGACGCGCGCCCTCTTCACCGGCACGCCATCCTGTCCACACCTCTTTGGCGCGGTCTTTGGGTTGCACGAAAAGCACGAAGCGGGTTTCCGAGTGGTCAGGTACAAGAACGGCAACCGCGTCGGGTTCTTCAAAACCTGTGAGGTAATAAAAATCCGAATCCTGTCGGTATTCATGTTCGACATCGTTATTGCGAATGCACATTGCGGCGGCGGGAAAGATTGCCGCGCCGCCTTTGATGTGCTGCATAAATTGTTCGCGCCTTTGTCTGGCTAATTCGCTAGAGTTATTTGAATCGTGCGTCATGCAAATCTCTTATTTATTGGTGACAATCAAGGTGGCTTCATATTCAGCCGGGTTGATTGGTTGTCCTGATCTCGGTGTTGGCGTCAACGAAATGAGTTTAACGGTGTAGCCTTTGAATGAATTTTCTTTCGGTATCAGATGGGTGTTCAAGGCGACCGCCGATGATTTCTTTTTGAATACCACATCGAGATTGACTTTGGCATTGCCGCTCCACACACAGGTCACATCCTCAGGGCAACGTGATTCTTCGCTGACAGCGGTAAATTTAATTTTGAGTTGGGTGTCTTTAACGACAACCTTCTGCCCGATTTTGATGGTGAACTCTTTGCCCAATTCGACCTTTTTTGGCGAGGCAGGGTCTTGATGAAATCCTAAGACCACCAGTAGCAGGAGCGAAAAAAGGGTTTGCTTCATAAATTTTCTCCCTTCAAAGTTTCGTTAGCACGGGTACTTTGTTGTACACGTTCAGGCTGAGATGGGATGCAATCCATAATAATTGGCGTTCACTCATTCTATCCACTCAAAATTTAAAACCCTTTCAGGGATTTGTTGAAGCGTTTTGTCCGGTAGCGCAAGAGTTTTGACTATAAAGCAACAAAAATCACCGGGCAACCAAACCGCCGCCTGAGATTGGCGCGTGATAACTGACTATCGTTTTTGTGTCGGAACCAACTTTCGTGAGCGATGGCGAAGCGTCAATCGCTCCTTAGCGAATGCAAAAGCGGCGACCGGTCACCGCACTGCAAAAAACGTTTTCATCGCCCTCGTTTCAGGCAACTTTTGACGTTTTGCGGTTTTGAGTCAACGCTTTCCTATGCTATAAATTCAAGCAGCATTCTTAAACAGAAGCGCGCAATAATTGATACCGGCAAGCAGTTCTTGTCATTCAGACTTTTGGCGACATTCGTAATCTTAATTTTCCTATGCGGCTAGCCGTGGGATTGCCATTGTACTATTCCAACGATTGACCCCAACACCTGTGCGGGAGGTTTAAGATGAAACGTGTCCTTAGCATCTGCTTATTTGTGTCTTGCCTGGCATTGCTCCTCTTTCTGACGCTTGATTCCACTCAGGCTTCAATCGATATGCCAACTGTGGTCACCTTTACCAAAGATGTCGCGCCGATATTGCAAAAAAACTGTCAGGTCTGTCATCGTCCGGGCGAAGTCGCGCCCATGTCATTTATGACCTACAAAGAGGCGCGACCGTGGGCGCGCTCGATTAAAGAAAAAGTCGTGACCCGCGAAATGCCTCCCTGGTTTGCCGACCCCAAACACGGTGAATTTTCCAATGATTGCCGATTGTCGCAAAAAGATATTGATACGCTTTCAAGGTGGGCAGACAGCGGCGCAAAAGAGGGCAACCCGAAAGATTTGCCGCCCAATCCGAAATTCACCGCAGGCTGGCAAATCGGTAATCCCGACGTCGTTTTAACCATGACTCAGGATTTCCAGGTTCCTGCCGAAGGCGTCATCCCCTATAAATATTTCGCGGTGCCAACCAATTTCGCCGAAGACAAGTATGTGCAATTTGCCGAGATTCGTTCGGGCGACCGCGCCCATGTGCATCACGTCATCGTCAGTGTTCGTTACCCCGATGGCAACCCATTGCCCCAAGCCGGTGAAATCAACCCGCAGGCGCTTGCCGCAGCGCGCGCGCAAAATGCCAACTCGCAGGCGCGCAGCGCCGAAGATTCCGATGGTCGTCTGGTGGGGTGGGCACCCGGCGAAGCGCCGCAAATCATGCGCCCCGGTCAAGCCAAGTTAATCAAGAAAGGTTCGGTGCTGATTTTTCAGGTGCACTACACAACCAACGGCGAAGCGGGCAAAGACCGCACCAGTGTCGGTTTGATTTTTTCAAAAGTCCCGGTTGAAAAACGGGTCATTACGGCAGGCGCTTCGGCGCGCAATCTGGTCATCCCGCCGGGCGACCCGCATTATGAATCGTCGGGCACTTTCACCTTTAAAGAAGACAGTCACATCGACAGCCTGCACCCGCATATGCATGTGCGCGGCAAAGATTTTCTCTATCGCTTGGTCTACCCCGATGGCACCTCAAAGATTCTGCTTTCGGTGCCGCGTTTTCATTTCGCCTGGCAGTTGACCTATTTCTTTAAAGAACCCGTAGCCGCGCCGAAAGGCAGTCGTCTGGAATGCATCGCCCATCACGACAATTCGATTAACAACAAGTACAACCCAGACCCCACCAAAGAGGTGCGTTGGGGCGATCAAACCTGGGAAGAGATGATGATTGGCTATCTCGATTACACCATCGATAAACAGGATTTGCGACAAACACAACCGCAACCCGCCGGTAAAGGCAGCAAATAATCAAAGGAGGAATTTTTATGAAACGCTTATCACTCATCCTGTTGGTTATTTGCTCGGCAGGTTTAATCCTCAGCACCCAAAAACCGCAAGCCGCCGCGCCGACCTTTGCCAAAGATGTCGCGCCCATCATCTTCAACAAGTGTGCCAACTGTCACCGTCCGGGTGAAGTCGCGCCCATGCCGCTTACTTCATACAAAGAAGTTCGCCCGTGGAGCAAAGCGATTCGCGAAGAAATCATTAAACGCGAAATGCCGCCGTGGTTTGCCGACCCGCATACCTCTACGCTCAAATTCAGCAATGACCGCAGGCTTTCGCAAACTGAAATAGAGACGATTGTCGCCTGGGTAGATAGCGGCGCGCCCAAAGGCAACGATAAAGATTTGCCGCCCCTGCCGAAATACACGCCGGGTTGGACGTTTGGCGAACCCGACGTGATTATCGAAATGCCTGTGGATTTTGAAGTCCCCGCCGAAGGCGAACTCCCCATGCAGAATTTCTATGTGCCTGTGCCTTTCAAAGAAGAGCGCTGGGTCGAGAAAGTTGAACTGCGACCGGGCAACCCGGCGGTCGTCCATCATTCGATTGCCAATGTCGTGAATCTTCCCGAAGGCACTAAAATCGTCAATGGCAAAGCGGTGCGCGACGGCGCATCAACAACTGCGCTCAACAGTCAATCGGCAAGAGAAACCGGAGGGCTTACGGAAGGCGGCGCGCGCGAAGTCGCACAGACGCAGGATTCGTTCACCCGCTCAGGCGCATTTAAACTCGTAGGGCAAGCGCCCGGCAAAGGCTTCGAGCAACATTTTCCGGGAACTGCCAAACGCATCCTGCCCGGTATGTACATTCAATTCAATATGCATTATCAACCGAGCGGACGCGCCGAAAAAGACCGCTCACGTCTCGGACTCTGGTTTGCCAAAACGCCAGTCACCCACGAAGTATTGACCAAAGGCGTGAGCGACACCATTTTTATCGGCGGCAAAGAACTCAGCGAAACCCGCACCGTGAATGGCAAAACCATTAAGGTTCGCGGCAAGATTCCCAACATTCCGCCACATGCCGATAATTGGGAAATCGGCGGCGAAGTGTTCATCAAAGAAGCCATCACGCTCTATGCCTTTGCGCCGCATATGCACCTGCGCGGCAAAGACATCAAATACACGCTCATTTTGCCTGATGGTCGCCAACAGGTATTGCTCAACGTGCCAAAGTTCGATTTCAACTGGCAGTTGCATTATGAACTCGCCGAGCCGTTGAAAATTCCTGCGGGCAGCCGACTTGCAGCCGTCGCGCATTACGATAATTCCATCAAGAATCGTTACAATCCTGCGCCCGACAAAGAGGTCTTCTGGAGTGAACAGAGTTGGGATGAGATGTTCATCCCGTGGTTTGAATACACCGTCGATAGCAAAGCGTTGACGAAATCAACGGCAACGCCGAGCGCCAGCAAACAACAGTAGGCAATCGACAGTAAGCAGTAGGCAGAATGATGTTCTATGATTAGACTCAATGTTGATTTTACTCTGGTCTTTTCACCGCAGCGACGCAGAGAACGCGGAGATCGCGCAGAGGCGCGATTATAGTTTTTCAATCAATTTCTTAATCACAAGCCACCTGACATGAAACGATTACTATTTCTTACTTTGTTTGTTTTCTTGTTGCCGTTTCAATTAACTGCGCAGCAATCAAAACCTGCACAACAACCGTCGCGTCCTACGGAACCCACAGACCCGATGCCGCCGCCTAATCTCGATTATTTCATCGGCAGTTGGTCGTTTGAATGGAATGTGCCGGAATCACCGTTGGGACCGGCGGGCAAAATCAAAGGCACGGAAATTTATAAGAAAGGCGCAAAGCCCGCGACTTATGAAAGCGTCATCGAAGGCGAAACCCCGGCGGGCGCTTTCAAAGGGCGCGCGACACTCGCCTACCACGAAAAAGAAAAATCGGTGATGCGCGCGGAATCGGGAATGTTCGGCATAAACCTCATCAAGAGCGGAACCATTGGCGGCGACCTCGGCGGTTATTACACCATCTTCTGGGAAACCGCGCCGATAAAAAAACAGGGCAAAACCATCAAATTAAAAGGTCGAACGCAAATGCTTTCGCCTGCAAGCTTCCGCGTGCAGATGCAGATTTCGGTTGATGGCGGAGCGTACACCAACTTTGGCAATCCCTGGTTTCGCAAAACTGAAAGTCAGTAGTCGCAGGTGTTATTACTAACCATCGGGCTACGGTAATGACTTCTTTCAATCGTTCGAGCAAATCATGAAAAAAATCTCGGCAATTCTCATCCTTATTTTTTTACTCAACATTGCACTGGGCTTTGCGCAATCGAAAAGCAAATCACCCATCGACCCGAAAGTTGCAGCCGAAGCCCTGAAGTTGCTCGACGATTATATGGACGCCTGGAACAACAAAGATATAGCGGCGTGGGAGCGCACTTTTCAATTTCCGCATTATCGTCTGGCAGGCGGCAAAATGTCCGTACTGGAACGACCCGGTATGCAGGACGCGGCGCGACTCTGGAAAGCGATGGCTGACACGGGCTGGCATCACAGCAAATGGGATCATTGCCGCATCATTCAGGCGACCGCCGATAAAGTTCACGTCGATACCCAATTCACGCGCTATCGCGCCGATGGTTCGCGCATCGGTTCATATGAATCGCTCTATATTCTCACCAAAGAAAACGGGCATTGGGGAGTCAAACTGCGTTCGAGTTTCGCGCCATAAATTTTCACTCAGGCTTTGCAGCAAATTCATTGCATCACTGTTTCATTTTTTGATTGTCGGAATCGTTTGTTTGTTGTCGCGTCGGGTTTGGACGTTTACAATTGCCGCTTCCACAGACAAGGAGAGCGCCGTTGTTATGCGAATGTTGAACACCATCTTTTGCTTCACGCTCATACTGATATTGAACCTTGGAACGTTGGCGCAAAACGCTGTGCCGGGACTCATTAAAAGTGAATTCATTTACGAAACCGCGCCGTTTCCCGAATGCCATGCCTCAACGATTGCCGAATCGAATGGCAAACTGATTGCCGCGTGGTTTGGCGGCACCAAAGAAAAACACCCGGATGTCGGCATCTGGGTTTCCAGATTTGAAAACGGCAAATGGACAATCCCCGTCGAAGTCGCTAACGGCATCGTGCCACCTGATAAGCGTTATCCGACCTGGAACCCTGTGCTCTTTCAACCACGGGCGGGGGCGCTCAGACTCTTTTACAAAGTCGGGCCAAGTCCTTCTTCGTGGTGGGGCATGCAGATGACCTCAACCGATGGCGGCAAAAGTTGGAGCCAACCGACGCGACTCCCGGATAGCTTTGCCGGACCAATTAAAAATAAACCGGTTGAACTTGCAAACGGCGAATGGCTTTGTCCATCAAGCAGCGAAGATCAAGGCTGGCGCGTGCATTTCGAGCGCACGGCGGATTTCGGAAAAACCTGGCAACGCACCGAGGCCATCAACGATGGTAAAACTTTTGGGGTGATTCAACCGACGGTTTTTTTTCACAAGCGCGGCAAACTGCAAGCTTTGTTTCGCAGCCGTCAAGGAAAAATCATCGAATCGTGGTCTGAAGATAATGGCAAAACCTGGAGCCAGTTGAATGCAACGAATTTACCGAATCCCAATTCCGGCATTGATGGCGTGACGCTCAAAGGTGGTCGGCATTTATTGGTTTACAATCACGTTCCGACCATAGCAGGAAAATGGGGCGACCGCGCGCCGCTCAATGTCGCCGTAAGCCTTGACGGTAAAATCTGGAAAGCCGCGTTGGTGTTGGAAACGGGTCCGGCTTCGGCAGAGTATTCCTATCCGGCAGTCATTCAAACCCGCGATGGACTGGTGCATATCACTTATACGTGGAATCGCAAAAAGGTAAAACATGTGGTTCTCGACCCGCGAAAACTCAAACTCAGTGAAATAAAAAATGGCGAGTGGACGAAATGATTAATCATTCAAATACTAAAAATTTCTTTATCCGATTGATGCGCCTCAGACAGTGCAGTTTTTCAATTTTATTCGCCATGCTGATGTGCTTTCCGACGTTTGGCATTGTCGAAAAACCATCATCCGATATACGGGTGATGAGTTTCAATATTCGTTACGGCACCGCCAACGACGGCGAAAATCGTTGGGATAATCGCAAAGATTTTCTCGTCGCAACCATTAAAGCCTTTGACCCGGATTTACTGGGGACGCAGGAAACCCTCGCTTTTCAACGCGATTTTCTGGCAAAAGAGTTGCCGCAATATGATGTCTTCGGCGTCGGGCGCGATGATGGACGCGAACGCGGCGAGATGACCGCGCTCTATTACAAACGCGAGCGATTTGAAAAACTCGACGGCGGTCATTTCTGGTTGAGCGAAACCCCAGAGCAGCCGGGCAGCAAAAGTTGGGACACGGCGATTACGCGCATGGTGAGTTGGGTCAAGCTCCGCGACCGGCGCTATCCAAAAGCCAAACCGTTAGTTTTTTTCAATACCCATTTCGACCATCGCGGCGAAGCGGCGCGACTCGAATCAGCGCGGCTCTTGCGTCGTCGCGCAGCAGAAATGAGCAAGACTTGTTCGGTGATTGTCACAGGCGATTTCAATGCCGGTGAAGCAAGCGAACCATACAAAGCCTTGTTCGGCGCGGATGACAAAAAACCGATGCTCTTGCGCGACAGCTTTCGCATTGCGCATCCCGCGCGCAGTGAAAACGAAGGGACTTTTTCGGATTTCAAAGCCGAAACCACCACAGGCGCGCGCATTGACTGGATAGCGATTTCAAAAGAGTGGCAGGTCATTCGTGCCGATATTGACCGCGCGGCTCGCAACGGGCGCACGCCTTCGGATCATTTCGCAATGACTGCGGTTTTGCGCTTGCGATAATGCGCGAAGCAACAGTCCGCAAATTCAGTGGAAAACCTAAGCTCAACAACGCCCATTCACATTGGCAATATTTTCTAAAAGCCATTCATCGCATGGAGTTCAATTAATGGCGAAACAGGAGATGAAATGAATTTGTCAAACAGCTTGCCCGGCAAATTTTTATCAGCAGTTTTTTTATGTGCGGCGCTGGTTTTTCCACTGATAACTTTTTCGCTTGAAAAAACCGTGGCGTTTGCCGATGAATCGGCATTGCAACAAACATCGCAACAGCCACCGGCTGACCCTGCAAGTGAACAGATTTATAAACAACGCTGTGCTGTCTGTCACGACAATCCGCAAGACCGCATTCCGCCGCTCTTTTTAATTCGCCGACGCTCAGCCGAAGACGTGATTCACACCCTCACCAACGGCTCAATGAAACAACAGGCGGCGGGACTCAGCGCCGATGAGATTCGTAAACTGGCAATTTACCTCACGGGCAAACAACCGGGCGCATCCTATCAGGAACTCGTCGAAGCCAATCATTGCAAAACGCCTGAAAGCGCCATCAATCTGAGCGCCCCGCAATGGAACGGCTGGGGTCGTGACCTCGATAATTCCCGCTTTCAACCCCGTCCCGGAATCAAAGCCGAAGAGGTGCCGAAACTCAAAGTCAAATGGGCGTGGGCACACCCCGGGCCGATGGCGACCGGACAGCCGACTATTATCGGCAATCGTTTATACATCACCACCGAAGTCGGACAGATTTTTTGTTTGAACGCGCAGACCGGTTGCACGATTTGGACAACCCACGCGGGGGCTGCGGTTCGCGCCGCGATGAGCGTGGGCAATCTTCCCGCCGGTTCAAAAGCCAAATTTGCGCTCTATCTCGGCGATGAAAAATCGACGGTGCAGGCGCTTGATGCAATGACCGGCAAGGTACTCTGGAAAACCAAAATCGAAGACCATTTTTTATCGCGCATCACCGGCTCGCCTGTGCTTTATCGCAATCGCCTCTATGTGCCGGTGTCGTCGTTTGAAGAGACCGCCGGACGCGATGCCAAATATGAATGCTGCACCTTTCGCGGCAGCATCGTGGCGCTTGATGCCTACACCGGCAAAATCATCTGGAAAACTTATGCGGTGCAAAGCGCGCCGAAACCCTTCAAGAAAAATTCCGCAGGCACGCAAATGTATGGTCCGGCGGGCGGCGCGATCTGGTCGGCTCCGACTCTGGATTTAAAACGGCGAGTGATTTATGCCGCGACCGGCAATTCTTATACGGATGTCGAAACCAAACATTCCGACGCTATCATCGCCCTGGATATGGCGACAGGGAAACTCAAGTGGGTGAATCAAGTCACACCGAAAGATAATTTTCTGGTCGGTTGTCGTCAGGCAGGCGTTGGCAATTGTCCCGAAGAAGCAGGTCCTGACCATGACTTTGGCAGTTCGCCGATTCTTCGCGCCCTGCCGAATGGCAAACAGGTGATTCTCGCGGGACAAAAATCCGGCGTGATGTACGCGCTCGACCCCGATAATAACGGCAAAAAATTATGGGAAGTTAAAATCGGCAATGGCGGCGCGCTTGGCGGCATCGAATGGGGTTTTGCTGCCGATACGGAAAATGTTTATGTGCCGGTTGCTGATGTGAGCGGCGCCAATCGCAAGCCCGGCATTACCGCTTTGAAAATTGCCACCGGCGAACAGTTGTGGCATGTGCCTGCGCCGCCCGCGAAATGCAGTTGGGGGACGACCCGTTGCAATAACGCGCAATCGGCGGCGGCAACTTTGATTCCCGGTGTGGTGTTTTCCGGCACGACCGACGGACATTTGCGCGCTTATTCAACCAGAGATGGCAAAGTGTTATGGGATTATGACACGGCGGCAATGATTGATACGGTAAATGGCGGCAAGCAAAAAGGCGGCACGCTTGATGGCGGAGGACCGACTGTGGCAAACGGCATGCTCTACACCAACTCCGGCTATGGTCGTTTAATCGGGCAACCGGGCAATCTGTTGTTGGCTTTTTCGGTAGAGGGGAAATAGAGCGCGGACAAAAATTCAGAGTTGTTGGCAAAATGATTTACTGAAGTTGAGGAAGCGGGCTTTGACTGCGTTTCACAAATTGTCGTGGTCAAAGCCCGCTTTCTCAAACAGATTCAATTTCAATTGCCAACGGTTCTAGGGTTTCGCTGGCGACGCGGGTTTCAAAAGCGTCTGTTCAAACCACGCGACCATCGCGGCGCTGGCGCGTTTGGCATCTTCGCCGCGAAAACCATGTCCTGCGCCTGGGATAGTGATGAAATCGGTCTTCACATTATTTTTTTGAAAGGCTTCAAAAATAATTTTGCTGTTGTTGATGGGAACCAAATCGTCTTTATCGCCGTGAATCAGCAAGGTCGGCGGGTCATCGGGCGACACATGAACGATGGGCGAATAATCGGGCGCTTTCTCTTTATCAAAATTCAACGCCGGAAAGCGATAAGGTTTACCATCAGGCGGCAGCGGCGGATTGACGCCGCGCGTGATGGGTCGCAAATCAACCGGCGGAAAATAAGCGACGACTGCCGCCACGCGGTCGCTCTCTTTCATAAACGCTTCCTGAGCATTGGGGTCGCCGTTATCCGATGCCGTGCCAAGCATCAATGACAGATGACCGCCCGCGCTGCCACCGAATACCCCCAGGCGATTGGGGTCAACATTCCATTGCCTGGCGTTATAGCGAATGTAGCGCACGGCGCGGCGCACATCGGCGACAATCTCAGGAATGAAATATTTCGGGCTGCTGCCGTGACGCACGGCAATCACCGTAAAACCTTTGTCCAATAAATCCTGAAAGCGCGTTGCCATCTGTTGCGGCGGACTGTAAGCCGAAACCCAGCCGCCGCTCACCATAAATAAAACCGCCGCGCCATTAGGTTTGGCTTTCGGCTTTAAAATATCGAAGGTGAGCGCCATTCCGTCTTTGTGCCCGTAAATCACATCGGGAACGATTTCAATATCGGCAGCGCCGCGCACAACCGGTGTCGCGCCTGCCGCGAGAATGAATAAAACTAACATCGCGCGTTTTGTCCAAAGCATAGGAATCTCCTTTTCGATTGTAAATCAAATCTCCCGCCACAATTGTAGCGGGTTGCCCTTGGCTGTGATAATCGGCATCGGCGCGCTGGTCGATGAAGCTTGGCAAACGATGGTCGCCAATGGCATTGAAAAAATATTGCGGGTCGATGCGTTCGCGAATTTGCGGATCGGCAAATTCGTGCAACCTATTCGGCGTTTCCATAAAATGCGAATCGGCATCGTGAATCGCCAGTGTCCCTGCGTAAGTCATCGGACTTATCCTCCTGAATAATTGCTCCCGATTATTCTATTTTGATTTAGCCCGGTTTGCTGGTTTATCGAACCACCATCTCAGTATAGCTGAGAGAATTTGTTGCTTCGTCTATGCAATCGCCTTCAATTACCGGCAATCACCCCGGCGTTTTGCAACTGCTTGATGCGGGTTATATCAAAATTCAACTCGCGCAAAATTTCTTCGGTGTGCTCGCCCAGAAGCGGCGCGGCGCGCTCAATTCGCGCCGGAGTTTTTTCAAAATGAATGGGAATGCCAACCACGCGAATCTGCCCGATGGATGAATGTTCGATGACGGGATTCATCTCCAGGGCTTCGACCTGCGGGTCAACAAAAAAATCGTCGTAACTCATGACGGGCCCGCACGGCACACCTTTTTCGATAAGCACTCTGACCCATTCATCGGTCGTTTTCCGGTGAAAGTGCGGCTGCAATCTTTCAAACAGTTCATCCTTGTGCCAGACGCGCTTGGCGTTGGTGTCATACTTCGGGTCATCTGCAAGTTCCGCCGCGCCGAGCGCCTCGCACAAAATCTGCCAGAATTTATTGGTCGCCGCGCCGATAAAAATCAAGTCATCTTTGGTTTCAAACAGGCGATAGGGAAAGATGCCGAGCGCGCCTTCCTGCTCGCGTTCCAATGCGCGCACGTAATAATGCGATTGCACGGACATCACCGCTTGCAGTAATGAAGTCTCAAGCTTTTGTCCTTCGCCGGTTTTTTCGCGGTGATAAAGCGCCGCCGTAATGCCCGCGAGTCCAAGCATCGCGGCTTGATAATCGGAAACCGCCACTGAACAGATGGCGACTTTGCCGCTATAGCGAGTATTCTCTTTTGCCGCGCCGCCCATCGCCTGCAACACCGGGTCGTAACCCGGGCGTTTGTGATAAGGACCTTTGGAACCAAACGCTGTTGACGAACAGTAAATCAGTTTGGGATTGATTTCGCGCAAGGTCTCATAATCGATTTTGAGTTTGGCAGTAACGCCCGGTCGAAAATTTTCAATCACCACATCGGCGCGTTCGACCAGTTGGTAAATCACTTCGCGACCGGACTCAGAGAGCAGGTCAATTGCAAGACTGCGTTTATTGAGATTCCAGCCTTGAAAGAACATGCTCTCGCCGCTAAAAAACGGACCCCAGGCGCGTGACAAATCGCCGGTGAGCGGTTCGACTTTAATTACTTCCGCGCCCATCAGTCCAAGCAGCATGGCGCTGTAAGACCCGGCGATGAAACTGCAAAAATCAAGCACTCGCACGCCGGTTAATGCCCCTGTGGTTGGTTGTAAATTTTCTTTTCGAGTCATGCGTTGTGGTCTGCCTTATCAATCAAAATAGTCAATAAAACCGGGCGATTATTTCACCTCGACGAGTTCGATGGCGATGGCGTCGGGACCTTCAATCATCGCCGCGCGGTTTTTACTTTTGCCGAATGCATATGGCATTTGCAAAATTTTGACGCCCGATTTTTGTAAGCGTTCAAGCGTTGCATCGAGGTCTCGGACACTCAGCCCAATGTGGTCAACGACGTGCCCGCGCGGGCTGACTAAATCGCCGCTTCGTTGTTTGGGATAAATAATCAAGCTGATGTTGTCGAAACGCACAGTGGTTGCCGGTGAGCGAATGACGCCAAGCGGTTCACTCGGCGCGGCAAACGGCACATCACATGGCGCGCGAGTTTGTGCGCGACCGGTTGCGCCAAGATTTTTCACATACCACTCAGCGGCGCATAAGGGCGCACGGCTGTAGAGATGCGTGTGAATAAAGCTTCGCGTATTCGATGTGTTGATTTCTACCAAAGCTCCATCGGGCGCTTTCATATAGGCGAATAACAAATTGGCACTGAGCCGGGTCATCGGTGTGGCAAACACTACGCCGTTAGCGAGATGTTTTTGATAATCGCTTTCCATCGCGGGGCTTCCCCAACCGAAATGCCAGATGGCGCTGTCGGGAGCAAGGGCGGGCGGCTTTTTCACTTGGTTAAACAGCAGATAAATATTTTCGCTTTGAACGGCATCAAACCCCGCAAGCGCGGTTCGCTTGGTCACCTCAAAGGTCCGCAGATAAAAATCCATCGCTTTCGGCGGGTCAATGGAATTGAGGTGGAGATGATGAAACCGAATAACATTTGGTGATTGGTCAGGCGAACCGGCAGAAGGTTGCTGCGGATATGAAATTACCGGAATTAAAATACCGAACATGAGAAGTGGCAGCAAAACAAGCGGTCGCATCGAGGTCTCCTGCTCAATAAAACCCGCCTCGAATCAGCTTAACGAGAGCGAGTTGATAAAAAAGTTGCTTTGGATTTAACCCACAGAAATTGCTTACGCGCGCGTTGTCAGTCGCTGCTAATTTCACTATACTAACCGGTCGGTAAGCAAGGTATTTGCGATGCATTTTGCAGTTTTGCACAAATAAAGTTCTCAATTATCAACTTCTGTGGGCGATTTACAAAAAATCAGGCTGGTTTATGCGCCTGATTTTCGCATTTTCCAAAAGTAAGGCAAGCGTTGGATAAAGCCGCAGTGGAAATCCTTTAGCCTTATCTGAACCTTTCAGACATCACCAATCAGTTCGTTACCAAAACGGCTCTTTTCAAATAGACCCGGAACGATTTATTCAACCACTTGCTGGAAAATTTTGCGCATTCCAATTGAAGGAGAAGTTATGAAAGAGACCCCTGAGACCAATAAAAAAACCAAAGCCGATGTTTCGCGAAGAAAATTTATTACCCGCGCAGCCATTGGCGCAGGCGCAACTGCGGTCAGCGCGTTCAGCGAAACGAAAGCCGCATCGGCAATCGACAACCCGGACATCAAACCGATAAAAGTTCCCGATGAATTCGCGCTTGCCGCAAAAGCGCAGTTCGCAAAAGCCGAATTTCCGATGACCGGCGCGCAGGTTTTCGCGCGGGTTTGTAAAGAAGAAGGTCTCGCCGTTCTTTTCTCCTGTCCGGGCAATTACTCCATCGTCAACGCCATTGCCCAGGAAGGCATTCCCACTTATTCGGGGCGTCACGAAGGCGCGATGTGTCACGCTGCCGACGGGTTCTGTCGCGTGACCGGCGAAGTTGCTGCGGCATCGGGCACTGAAGGTCCTGGCTTCACCGACATGATTAACGCCATCGCTGCCGCCAATGCTGCGCGTTCGCCTGTACTGGTGCTTGCCAGCAACATGGCGATTGTCAACGAAGACACCGAGGCAGGGATTCAACTGGGCTATCAACAACCGACCACCGAAGGCTTGAAAAAATACGGCAAGCGGTTGATTACGCCTAAACGCATTCATGAATACGGCGCATATGCGTTTCGCCAGTTGCGCACCGGCGTGCCGCGCCCCGTGCATCTGGATTTCCCCGCTGAAGTGACGCGCGCAAAATTTGAAAAACCGAGCGACCTTGATTACTACTACGACAAGACCAAATATCGCACCACGGCAAAACCTTATCCAAATCCCAAAGACATAACGGCAGCGGTTGAACTTCTGAAACAAGCCCAGCGTCCGATGATTGTCTCAAGCAACGGGGTTTTCTATAGCCGCGCCTGGGATGCTTTGAAAACCCTGGCGGAAAAAGCGCAGATTCCGGTGGTCGAATCGGGCGCAATGAAAGGGCAATTTTCCGATGCCAGTCCGCTTTCGGCAAACGCTGCGCCCGGTGCGCTCGCCAGCGCCGATGTCGTCGTACTGGTCGGGCAATATTGTATGCCGACGGTCGGCGAATTCGCTTTCGGTCCCGATGCCAAATACATTCGCATTGACCCTGTGGCTGAAGACATCGGACGCAATCTGCCGATTGATGTCGGCATGGTGAGTTGCGAAAAAGCCGCGCTTGAAGCTTTAGCCGAGGCGATGCCGGCGATGAAACACGATGCCTGGATTGCCGAGATTGCCGCGGCGCGCAAAAAATTTGAAGATGAACTTGAGACTTTTTATGCCAAAGGCGCAAGCTACACAGATGCCGTGCATCCTGCGGTGATTGCCAAAGAGCTGAGTGATTTTATGTATCGCGGCAAACTGCCCAAAGAGCAAACCACATTTGTAGCGGGTGGTTATGGCATCGCGCGTTACGTGCGGCGCTGGCTGCGCGGGTATCGCCCGGGGCAGATTCTAAACGGCGCATATCAATATGGCGCGATTGGTCCAGATGTTGGTTACGCAGTTGGTGCAGCGGTTGCGGTGCGTCATGGGGTGAGTGTTCAGGCTGCGCATAAAAGCGCGCCGGTCATTTGTGTCACTGGCGATGCGGGTATCGGTTATACGATTATGGAACTTGAGACTGCGTCGAAATATCGTTTGCCCATCATCGTTATCGTTTATAACAACAATGCGTGGGGAACCTGGACAGGCAGCAGTCGCAGTCCTGTCACCTTGAGTTTGCACCTGTTTCAAGAGAATGTCCGTTATGACAAAGTCGCCGAAGGCTTGGGCGCGCACGGTGAATATGTGACCAAGCCCACGGATTTTCGCGCGGCGTTGGAACGCGCCTATCAAATCGCTATCAAAGAGAGCCGTCCCTCGCTCATCAACTGTCAGGCGAAAAAAGAATTCTGGGTCAGGCAACAATACGAACCCGGTTTCTTAGGTACGGTTGAACCGGGCTGTATGTCATACAATCATTAAAAAGTAGGCAGTAAGCGGTAGGCAGTAGGCAGTGTAAAAAAAAAGTCTGACTTCTGACTACCGACTACCGACTACCGGCTACCGATAGAATGGCTAAAAGTCAATTGCAGGTGATTCGCGAAAGTTTGCAAACTTATGCCGACCGGGGCATCTTTCGCGAATTTAGCGAAAGCAAAACCGGGCAGTTTCATTTCGTCTGGTTGTTGCATCGCGAGATGAATTTGCAAGTTGATACGGCAACACAGACGTTAAGATTTAAACAACTGTTGCCGGGCATTCCTACAGGGTCTGCGCTCCATGCGGAATTGAAAAAATTTTTAACTGAACGTCACGACCGCCGCTTGCCCGAACATCGGCGGGTTGATCGCAGGCGCGCAGAGGTTTCCTGTAGCAGTCGTGGAGGAATGGTTTCCATCTCGCTCAAGGTCAAAAAAAATCAGTATACTTACGGGGTTAATCGTCTGGTTAATTTGATTCACGATTTATTTGTCTATCTTCGCGATAAACATCCCGATTATCTGGTGGAGAATTTCGATGTTCCGCAAGAATAGTTTTTTAATCAATCATCCTTTTCGGTTACGCCGCATCGTGGCGCTGAGCTTTATGATTTTCGTTTTCGCAGTGATGTGGGCGACGAACCACGCAAGTGCGCAAGCGCCGCGTCGCAACCCTGAAGCGCAAAAGTTGAAAAACCCTGTGCCTGCGGATGCCGAATCGATTGAAGCCGGACGCGCGCTTTATAAACGCCACTGCGCGCCTTGTCACGGGGCAACTGCCAAAGGCGACGGCGGGATGGCGCTATCGGGCGGCACGCCTTCGGATTTGACCGATGAGACCTGGGATTACGGTTCGACGGATGGCGAAATTTTCGTTGCCATTCGCGACGGGGTTTCGGCTGATATGCTGGCTTATAAAGAAAAACTCACAGAAAAACAGATTTGGCAGGTGGTCAATTTTCTTCGCAGCCTCGCACCTAAATAGAAATCCGTAACCCGGATGTTACGGATTCGGCGGCAAGCTTAAAACTTCAATTTATCTTCCATTCACTTCATTAATACTCTGCAACGCGCAAATTTGAATTGCCCATCCGTCAAGGGGATGTAACAATTTTTACTGTTTAAAGGAATCAACTGTGAACCAATCGCCTGTCAAATTGATAACTACAGCCCCTGCGCTCGAAGAAGTCATTCGCGCCATCACCAAAGCCTCGGTCATTGGTGTCGATACCGAAACCACAGGGCTTGACCCGTTCACCAGCGAGGTGCGGCTGGCGCAAATTGCGACCGATGAGCAAACCTTTGTCATCGATCTCTTCGAGATTGACGCCTTCAATGATCCGCACCTGCGCCAGTTTTTCTCGCAACCGCATCCGATCAAAATTTTTCACAATGCCAAATTCGACCTCAAGATGTTGCTGCATCATTTCAACCTTGAAGCCTATGGCATCTTCGATACCATGCTGGCGAGTCAACTGATCAGCGCCGGGCGCAGTGAAGGCGGCAACAGTCTCGCGGCAGTGGTCTCGCGTTACCTCAATCAGGAACTTGATAAATCGCTGCAAGTCAGCGATTGGTCGGGCAAGCTAACCGATGCGCAATACGAATACGCGGCAAAGGATGTCACCATCCTGCTGCCGCTCAGGGAACGCATGACGCAGGAGTTGGTCAAACTTCACATGGTTGAAGTGGCGAAACTCGAATTCGATTGTGTGTTGCCGGTTGCGGCGATGGAAATTGCCGGAATGTATTTGAGCGCCGATTGCTGGCGCAAACAGGTCGAAAGTGTCGAACGCGAACACGCGGCGATTTCCTCAGACCTCAAACGCGAACTCGCATCCGGCATCGAACAACTCTCGCTGTTTGATGAACCGACCATCAACCTCGATAGTCCTTCGCAAGTCACCGACGCGCTCGCGCGCATGGGCATCAAGGTCGAGGGCACGCGCAGTTGGCAATTGCAACCGCTCGTCAAAGAGCATCCGGTGATTGAAAAATTGCTCGCCTATCGCCATGTGCAAAAAGCCCTGTCGAGTTATGGCTTGAATTTTTTGACCCACATACACGCGGCGACCGGGCGCATTCATTCGGATTTTCGCCAAATCGGCGCGGCGGGCGGACGGATGAGTTGTTCCGAACCAAATTTGCAACAGGTGCCCAACACCAAAGAATATCGCTCATGCTTTCGGGCTCCGGCAGGGCGCAAGCTCATCATCGCCGATTATTCGCAGATTGAATTGCGTATCCTAGCCGACTGGTCACAGGATACGGCGTTGGTGAAAGCCTTGATGTCGGGCGAAGATTTACATCGGGTGACGGCAAGCCAGATGTTCAATGTGCCTCTGGACGGAGTAACCAAAGAGCAACGCGCCGCCGCCAAACAACTCAACTACGGGATTATGTACGGACTGGGCGCATCGGGGCTTGCGGCACGCATCGACTGCTCGAATGGTGAAGCCGAAAATCTGATTAAAAAATATTTCGCCGCTTACAAAGGGGTTGATGGGTTTTTGCGTGAAGCGGCAAATCGCGCTGTGCAGGAACACGAAAGCCGTACCCGGTCAGGGCGTTTAGTCACCTTCAACTTTGATCCCAATGACCGCTCGCAAGTCGCCGCGACACAACGCTACGGCAAAAATGCCCCGGTGCAAGGCAGTTCCGCCGACATCACCAAACGCGCCTTGACCTTGATTTATGAAGCATTGAAACCGTTTGACGCGAAAATCGTCAATTGCATTCACGATGAAATCGTTATCGAAGCCGCTGAAAATCAAGCGCAAGAAGGCGCGAAGGTTTTGGAACAAACCATGGTTCAGGCTGCCCGTGAATACATTCGCAGCGTTCCGGTCACGGTTGACATAGCGATTGCCGATGCGTGGTTGAAATAAATTTATTGAAAATGCGATTAACCCATTTGGACTCGCAAAAGATTGCGGTCATAATAACCGGTCTGGAAAATCAAAACCCATACGATCAGGAGAGTGTTATGAAAAAGAGTTTAATCCTTGTCGGTGCGACAATGTTTTTGATGACTTGTCTGGCTATCGGCAAAACCATTTCGCTTAAATCCGAAAATCCGCCCGCTTACTCGTCCATTTATGATTTCACCATGAAGAGCATTGATAACAAAGACATCAAGCTCGACGCTTACAAAGGCAAAGTCGTGATGATTGTCAACGTTGCCAGCAAATGCGGATACACCCCGCAATACGAAGGCTTGCAGAAAATTTATAACAAATACAAAGATCAGGGCTTTGTGATTTTGGGTTTCCCGGCGAATAACTTTATGGGACAAGAGCCGGGCACCAATGAAGAGATCAAAGAGTTTTGCTCGCTCAATTACGGTGTAACTTTTCCAATGTTTGCCAAGATTTCCGTTAAAGGCGAAGACAAACATGTGCTTTACAAATATTTGACGGAACCCACAACCAATCCGCAATACGCCGGTGAAATCACCTGGAATTTCAATAAATTCCTGATTGGTAAAGATGGCAAAATCATCAACCGTTTCTCCACCAAAGACAAACCCGAAGACGAAAAGGTTACTCAGGCTATCGAACAGGCTTTGAAATAAGCCGGTTTCGATTTAACCGATTTCCTGAAAAGCAGCGCGGGCACATAAATCCCGCGCTGCTTTTTTATTGCCTGAATCATCAGCAAGGTTTATTTAGAGCCATTTGTGATTGAGTCCAAGCGACTCGCTAACGACGCGCTGGTTCAACCTGGAGCGCCTTGCCCTGGAACTCAGGGGATGTTGAGAGAGCGGTCATTGACCGCGACGCTTATGAGTAAAAGCAATCGCAAATCGCTCTAAGTCAGATGGGTTTCCAGAACGGTCAACGGGTAGGGAGGCGATGAACAGTTATCTACGATTTAGTTGTGGGTATCATCTTCGTTAATGAGCTTCAAAACCTTATTGGTCAGTTTTTCCACTTCGGCATTTGGCAAGCTATCGCTTGGGCTTTCCTGTTTAAGTTCAGCGGCAATTCTCGAAAACGTCACCAGCAGGTCAATACAATCGTGACAATCTGCCAGGTGATGTTCGATACCGGCGCGTTTTTCCGCAGGAATGCTGTTTTCATAGTAGGCAGCGATTTCGATTTCACTAAGACAATGGGTTTTGTCACGACCCTCTTCCCCGCCAGCCCCACCCGTTTGCGAGTCTTTATTTATTAATTCCAGTATTTTTTTCAGATTCATTCTTAACTTCTTATTCAAAATTTCATTCACGAGTTCTTTGCGGGGATGACACTAAAGAACTGCAAATTCAGGCATTTACTTCCTAAAATCCATTTGATATTAGGGTTGCTATAGCTTAAAGACGGAAATCAAAATCAAAACGATGCAAAAATTTAACTTTATCAATAAATTTTTTAACGACCCGGTTGCTGTCGGGCTTTTTCCAGTAACGGCTGCAAATATTTATAGACGGTTTCCATAACCAATCGTGTGCCTTCGGGATTCGGATGAATGCCATCCTGTTGATTTAATGTTTGCATACCCGCTACCCCTTCAAGAAAAAATGGAATCAGGGTGACACGGTGCTCTTTAGCAAGTTGCGGAAAGGCTTCGTGAACTTTGCGACGATAATCCGCACCGGAATTGGTTGGCGCTTCCATTCCGGCAAGCAACACGGTTGCGCCTTTGGCTTTGGCGCGTTCAATAATCGCGCTGAGATTTTTTTTCATCGCCTCGACCGGTTGCCCGCGCAACATATCATTCGCGCCAAGTTCAATAATCACAAATTTCACATCGCCGCTTTCCAGAGACCAGTCAATGCGGCGCACCCCGCCTGCCGACGTATCACCGGAAATTCCTGCATTGATGACTTCATAATCAAATCCATCGGCACGCAATTTCTCTTGCAGAAGTGACGGATAGCTTTGTTGCGGCGACAGTCCGTAACCTGCGGTCAAGCTATCGCCGAAGGCGACGACCTTCGCCGAGTTTTTCTGAGGCGCAGACGTCTTGTTGGCGGTCAAGGCAGGAGACGATGGCGCATTGGATACCTTATCAGCGGTAGCCTCTTTCGCGTTATTTTGACAAGCCGCCAGACTGGTGATGGCGACCAGCGCCAAGCTGAAGAATATTTTTTTCATATGATTGAATTATCAAATAAGTTCAGCCAAGTCTAGGTTGCCGATGAAGGGGGGAAGTTTTTCGCCAAGCAGGAGGCGGCGGGCGACGTGCCCAAGTTGCCCTGCCGCATAGCGCGCCTCACTAGCCAGTTGCGGGTAGCCGCACAGCGACTGACCGATGCGCTCAAGTGAGCCTTGCGAACGTTTGGACAAATTTTCCCAACCACCCAACCAGAGGGCGAGCGCCTGCATAAACGCCAGCGGTGTCGGGAAGGACTGGCGCGGCGGCTGCGGTTGTTCAGCGCGCCCGTGGAACGGACGTAAGTCTGCACAATATTGATAGGGTTCAATGCTGAGGAAGCCGCGTTCGTCGGCAGCATATATGACGTTAAGGTCACGACCTCTTGCCAGTTGTCTTACATCGCGTTTGACTTGCAGGTGATCACATTCTTCAATGAGCAGGTCTAGCCCATCCAGAAACTCTATGGCATTTTCCGCCGTCACCCCTTCGTCAAAAATTCTAACTTCGAGATAAGGGTTGATCCGCGCGATGCGGCGCGCTGCGATCAGCACTTTGGCAGTGCCGAGTTCATCGAAACCGGCGTTGAGGCGATTCAGGTTGGACAGGTCGAGCCGGTCAAAATCAGCCAGCCTGATCTCGCCGCACAAGTGTTCCTGGGCAACCGTCACAGCAGCTTCACCGCCGACCGACAGCCCGATTACTCCTATGCGTTTGGTGCGCAATACTTGCTGCTCATCACGGGTGATCTTGTCTTGATTGCGGTTGGTGATTACCTCGAAATAATCGTCTTCACTCAGCAGGTGCGCAACCTTCTTTTCCCAAGGCAGGTAAACCCAGTTGCCGCAGACGGCTTGCCCACCACACGCCGCCAGTCTGTCGGTGACGAACGACTGCCGCTCTTTAAGGTTTCGGGTGTCCGGAAATTTCACCAGAGCGAGGTCGGCGAGTTGCCGGTCAAACGTATCAATAACCGCAATCTGCTGACGCCGGCAAAAATCCTTGAACTCCGGCAAAGCCTCATGCGTCAACTGAATGACCACCGCCCGCCAGCTCAATTCCGGCTGAACAGGTGGCGCTTTGACCTCATTGACAAAATTTTCAAAATTGTATGTGTTAATCATATTGCGCCTGTTCAATAAATCCGCGAACGGCATTGAAAGTAATCAGATGAACTGAGTTTCGCGGCTTCCACTGCAAGCAGTTTGGTAAACGACGACCGGTGTTTATACTCAACTCAAAAGTTGTTCAGTTTGCTTGCTCGTATACTCGCTTTTCACCCGTCTCGCAATCGACTTCTTCCAACTCGCTGGCTGCGCACGTGTGAAAAGAGACAACCACCATATTCTCGTTTTCCGGAAAGAATTCATGCGGAACGCCTTGACCTATTACAAGCCATTTATCGGTCAGTGAATCGTTTGCTGCAAACGGCACCATCCGCTGGTATTCCTCTGCGACCTTCGCCATCCCCTGTCCTTTGATGGTCACCATATGCTGAATACTATTAGGATGATAATGGCACCCTGACCAAGCATTCTTCTTTAGAACAAAAATCCAACTTGATTGAATACCTTCAGGCAGTTGACACTCTATGGAACTCAGGTCAATTACTGACCAGACGAATGATTCTTGAGAATGTTCGATAGCCTCGCTCAATTGCTCAATGGTCTCTAAGAAAGTTTTTCGATTGACGAGGAATTCGACAGCGGCATTTAGTTTTTCAAGGTCAACATTCATTTGCTTATCCCTCCGAGAAGCTATTTGCGTTTGACTCGACTGCGGCTTCACATATTTCACAGCTTGAGTTCCCACACCTGCCCCACTAAGTCCTTGCCGAAACTGTGGTGCGCTTCTTCCTGAACGAGTTGAAATCCGGCTTCTTCATAAAGATGCCGGGCGGCAGCCAACACGCTGTTAGTCCAGAGCATGAGCTTTTTGTAGCCTTTCTGACGGGCAAAGCGCACGCACTCATTCACCAGTCGCTTGCCGATACCGAGTCCGCGGGCGCCCGGTTCGACCATCAGCAGCCGTAATTGCGCGACGGTTTTCGACCGCTTAACCAGAAAGACCGAGCCGATAATTTCGCCGTCGCGCTCGGCAATCCAGCAATATTCGCGCTTGGGGTCAAAGTTGCGGATGAACTTCGCCACGATCTCCGACACCATCGCTTCATATTGCTCATCCCAACCGTACTCCTCGTTGTAAACCAATCCTTGCCGGTGGGTGACCCAACCCATATCACCGAGTTGGTGAGGGCGGATGATGTAGGGGACGTTTTTTTCGGTACGTTCGCCAAGCAACCGTTCAATCGTGTTCATGGCACCGACCAGACGGTTTTGTTCGGAAGGCGAGAGTTGATTGAGCGTAGCCTCGATCTGCTCGTTCGAGTGAGCGTTGAGTTCCACGAATGCCTGTTGCCCTTTTTCGGTCAACGACAAGACTGCCTGGCGACCATCACTCGCGGACGGCTGTTTGGCGATCAAACCGCGTTTCTTGAATCGGGCTAACAGGCGGCTGAGATAGCCTGCGTCCAAACCCAACTCGCTGCCAAGCTCGGTCGCCGTCGCCTTTTCCCTGTACGCGAGTTCATAAATCAGCCGCGCCTCCGTCAGAGAAAAAGGACTCTGTAGCAAATGTTCCTCCAGCGCCCCGATTCGCCTGGTGTAAAACCGATTGAACCGGCGCACTGCCTCAATCTGTTTCATCAGTTTACTGATTGTCATCATTATCGCCATCCTTTACGTTTGAAACAACATTGACTTTATCAACTATATATTTGACTTTGTCAAATATATTTTTAGCGCAACGAAATTTATTCTCTGTCCGTAGAGCGATGAAGGGGGATTGAAGTCTCATTGGGCGATTAGCGCCGCTATCTTCCGGCGTGTATGATTGAATCTGTTCGGGTTGATGCGGGACGAAAACGTCTGAACGTCAAAAAACCAAGGACGCCCGGCACCGAACGCTTGAGCGGACGCTCATCCTCTGCGCAGAATTTTCAGGTAGACGACATGATCGAACTGTATAAAGTTACAAAGCAAGTTGCCTCCGGCAGTGAAACCTTAACCATTCTCGATGAATTAAGCATGGTAATCCCTGATGGTCAATTCGTCGCCATTGTCGGACCTTCCGGCAGCGGCAAATCGACGCTTCTCGGACTGATTGCCGGACTTGATGCGCCGACTTCGGGGAAAATAAAAATTGACGGCGTATCGATTAACGATTTAAACGAAGATGCGCTCGCAGAACTACGCGGCGAAAAAATCGGCATCGTCTTTCAATCGTTTCATCTCATTCCGTCGCTCACGGCATTTGAAAACATTCTGGTGCCGATGGAAATCGCCGGAGCCAAAAACGCTTTCGCGCATGCCAAAGAGTTAATCGAAGACGTAGGACTGACGGCGCGCGCCCATCATTACCCGTCGCAACTGTCGGGCGGCGAACAACAACGTGTAGCGATTGCCCGCGCCTTTGCCAATAATCCTTCGATATTGCTCGCAGATGAACCGACCGGCAACCTCGACTCGAAAAACGGCGGACACATTTTAGAGTTGATGGTCAACCTCAATCGCAAACGCAAAACCACATTGGTGTTGATTACTCACGACCGCGAAATCGCTGCGATGGCTGACCGACTGGTCTCCTTGCGCGACGGGCGCGTGGTCAGCGACAGCACCAGCAATGCGGCAGTAGAAGAAAACGAAGCACTTTCTGTTTAGATTGCCATGAAAAGTTGTTTTGAGATTTCAGACAGAAAATAAAATTTCAGACGGAAAATCACGATTCGTTATTTGAATTCCGGGTTCCCCGCGGATGCGGCGGATTAAGCGGATAAGCGCGGATTATCCGTCCTCATCCGTCGCATCCGCGTTATCCGCTGGGAAATTCAAACTCAAAGGTAAATTGAGTGAAATTCCGTCGAACATGCAAAACCATTTTCACTGCTCATAAAAACTGATTTGAACCGGATTGATTTATGAATTTCATCATTCAAATGGCTCGCCGTGAATTGCGCTCATCGTGGCGCAGGTTGTTATTCTTCTTTGTCTGCATCGCCATCGGCGTATGTGCCATCGTTGCTTTGCGGTCGATGATTCAAAACGTCAACCGCGCCATTGCCGGTGACGCGCGCGCCATTTTAACCGCCGATGTCCAGGTCGATTCAGACCGCCCGTGGACTGATGAACAACTCGAAATCATCAATCGGGTGATGCAAGCGCCGCGCGTTGTCAGTCGCACAGAGACCATCGAATCGGCGACCATGGCGCGTCCCGCCGATGAAGCGAACGAAGCGGTGATGATGGTCGAACTCAAAGGCATCGAAGCGAATTACCCGCTGGTCGGCGAATTCAAAATGCAGGACGGCAGCAATTTCGATTTTTCCCTGCTACAGAATTTCGGCACGGTGGCTTCGCCCGCTATGCTTGACCGTTTGAGTTTGAAAGTCGGCGATTCGATAAAAATCGGCGAAGCGACATTTCAGATTCGCGGCGTGTTTGATAAAGAACCCGGGGTTGCCGGTGGCGGCTTTCGTTTGGGACCGCGTCTGTTCATTGCGCGTTCCGATGTCGAAGCCACAGGGCTTACAGGATTTGGCAGTCGAGCGCGGCGCAAAATTCAATTCACCACCATTGAAAATCAAGCCGAACCGCTCACCAAACAACTGAAAGCCGCGCTCAAAAATCAACTGGTGTCGGCGCGTTCCTATCGCGATGCTGAAGGCAATTTGAATAACTCTTTGCAACGCGCCGAAGATTATTTGTCGCTCACCGGCTTGGTGGTTCTGGTGCTTGGTGGCATCGGCATTTCCAACGTCACGCGGGTTTTCGTTGAGCAGAAGAAAAAATCCATCGCCGTGTTGAAATGCATCGGCGCAACTGGCTCGCGTGTTACCGTTGCCTATCTTTCGCAGGTTCTATTGCTCGGCTTTACCGGCAGTGTGCTCGGCGTCATCTTAGCGCGTGGGGTGCTTGCCCTGGTGAAATATAATTTCGCGGATTTGCTTCCCGAAAATCTCTCTTATGAACTTCGCCCTTACGCGGTCTTTCAAGGCATTGGCGTCGGCGTGCTCATTTCATTACTATTTTCGGCTTTGCCACTCTTGCGCATTCGCAAAATCAAACCGAACCTGTTGTTGCGCGATGATGTCGCGCACGTCAAACAACGTTTCGATTTCATGCGTTGGGCAACAGGTTTCATTGTCGTCGCAGGACTCGTCGCCCTGGTTTCGTGGCAAGCGGGTTCCCTGCGCGTCGGCTTTTTCTTCTTGCTTGGTATTGCTGTCACTGCGGGGTTGCTTTATCTCGCAGCTTCGCTTCTCATCGCCCTCGTGCGGCGCACCAAAAATGTTCAATCATTTGCTTTCCGCCAAGCCATCAACAGTCTTTATCGACCAGGCAATCAAACGCGCGTGATTGTGATGGTCGTTGGCCTCGGCGTCTTTCTGGTCATCGCCATTCAATCGCTTGAAAAAAATCTCTTGCGCGATTTGGATTTGGGCAAACGCTCGAATATGCCGAATATGTTTTTGATTGATGTGCAAAAAGACCAGGAGCAACCGCTCGCTCAGTTCATCAAACAGGAAACCGGCGAAGAGCCGCTACTGGTGCCAACCATTCGCGCGCGCATCACCGCGATTAACGGACGCGACATTGATTTCGAGAATGAAGATATGCGGCGCGAACGAGGCAGACTTGGACGCGAATATGTGACGACTTTCAGAGCCAACCTTGAATACAACGAGCGCGTCATCGAAGGCGAGTTCTGGGAACCGACGCCTTCACCGGAAGGTGAAATTTCCATTGAAGAGAGCATGAAAGGATTGCTCGGTCTGGATGTCGGCGGCAACATCACCTTTGATATTCAAGGGCGCAAGTTGACCGCGAAAGTGACGAGCATTCGCAAAGTCGATTGGCGCAATTCGCGCACCGGTTTTATGGTCTTGTTCCGACCGGGCACTTTAGAGAATGCCCCGCAGATGATGGTCGGAGCGATTAACGGGCCAACCGACGAAATCGAAAAATCGCGTTTTGAAAAACGCCTGCTCGATAAATTCCCGAATCTCTCGGTGATTGATGTAACTGAAATTGTGCGCTCAATCACGCGAATTATTAACAACGTCACGCTGACGGTTTCCTTTACCGGTCTGTTTGTCTTTTTGAGCGGCGTGTTGATTTTGATTGGCTCGATAGCGATTACCAAATTCCAGCGCATCTATGAAGCGGCAGTTTTAAAAACGCTCGGCGCAAAACGCAAAACCTTGCTGGTGATTCTGCTTGCCGAATATGGCTTGCTGGGATTGGTGTCGGGACTCATTGGCGCATTCGCCGCCGAAGGGTTATCTTACGCGACCTCGAAATACATCTTTGACATCGAATGGGCATTCACGCCGCAGTTAAATTTCATCGGGGTCGCGGCAACCATTTTGTTAGTCACCATCGTCGGCGCAATTTCGACTTTGGATGTGCTGACGCAAAAACCACTCGGCATTCTGAGAACGCAATAAAGCAATTTAAGGTAGCTTGCTATCCAAAAGCGTGAGTTTTACTATCAGGCATATGAATTATCAAAACATCATAACCATTGAGCCGGGAAAGCGTGGCGGCAAGCCTTGCATCAGAGGCATGAGAATCACGGTTTATGATGTGCTTGAATATTTAGCGGCAGGCATGACGCACCAGGAAATCCTTGATGATTTTCCTTATCTAACCGAAGAAGACATTCGCGCCTGTCTCAGTTACGCTGCTGACCGGGAAAAAAGTTTGATGGTTGTTCAAGAGTGAAATTACTTTTTGATCATATGGGATTGGATAAAGCATCCGACATGGAAGTTTGAGAGCGTGCAAAAATTGAAAATTATTTATTAGTCACAAAAGATGCCGATTTCAGCGACCTTTGTATGCTTTACGGCTTCCCGCCAAAAGTGATTTGGATTCGTCGCGGCAACTGCACGAATCATACGATAGAAGAACTTTTGCGCAATCATCATGCAATGGTTCGGACAAAAAATGAGATGAAAAAATAAGCCAATACCGATTAAATGGATGTTTCCAGACACCAGACAATCGGAGATTGGCTTATGACTTTCGTCAACCAGATTTTAGATCAGATGACCAA